>NZ_QWGT01000149.1 GCF_003576405.1 Clavibacter lycopersici | reverse complement strand
CCCGAGCCCGGCTCCGCGCCGAGCCCCGACGTGCCGCCGCCGACCGGCCCGGACCCGCCGCCCGGATCCCCGCGCCACTGCACGACCGCCGCCACGATCACGAGCACGAGCACCGCGAGGGTCACGAGCACGGGCGTCCGCCGGCGGCGCCTGCGCGTCACGGCGTCGGGTTCCGGGAGTCGTAGTGCTCGAACGACGGCAGCGAGCGGATCAGGATCCACACCACCACCGCGATCAGCAGCCCGCCCACGAGCGACGGCACCCACAGCGCCGCGAACAGCGTGACGATGCCGATGTACGCGTCGCCGAGCCGCGGCCCGCCGGTCACCACCACGATGAAGATGCCCTGCAGCCGCCCGCGCATGTTGTCGGGCACCGCGGTCTGCAGCATGGTGTTGCGGAAGATCGACGAGATGTTGTCGGCCGCGCCGGTCAGCGCGAGCATGACGGAGGCGGCGATGATCCCCGGCACGCTCGCGTCCTCGATGCGCGAGCCGATGCCGTGCAGCACGCCCGTCTGCGCCGCGAGGAGCACGACGCCGAAGCCCGCGGTCGCGAGCCCGTACGCGACGATGGCCCAGCGGATCGCCCGGCCGTGGCGCGTGACCCGGCCGACGGATCCGCTCAGCACGCTGCTCACGAGGCTGCCGACCGCGCCGGCCGCCGTGAGGATCCCCACCGTCACGGGCCCGCCGCCGAGCACCACCGCGCCCACCGCCGGGAAGAGCACGCGCGGCTGCCCGAGGGTCATGGCGATGATGTCGACGATGAACGACATGCGGATGTTCGGCGCCGTCCTGAGGAACCCGAGCCCGTACCTGATGGAGGCCAGCCCCGGCCGCTGCACCTCGCCCTCGGGCGCGATCCGCGGAAGCGCGAGCACGCCCGTGAACGCCGCGAGGAACAGCACCGCGTCGACCGTGTAGGTCCACTGGAAACCGACCGACGCCACGAGGACGCCCGCGAGCGCCGGCCCCACCGTGACCATGACGCCGAGGCTGATCCCGCCGAGCGCGCTGGCCGCGGGCAGCAGGTGCGGCGGGAGGATGCGGGGGAGGATCGCCTGCCGGCTCGTGCCGATCACCGTCGCCGCGACCGCGTTGAGGATGCTCAGCGCGTAGAGCGACCCCACCGTCTCCGCGTGCGTCCACGCGAGGGCCGCCAGCACGATGGTCGACCCCCACGCCACGCACGACGCGATGAGCGCGACCTTGCGCCGGTCGAACGCGTCGGCGAGCATCCCGCCGTACAGCCCCGCGAGGATCATCGGCAGGAGCGACAGCACGCCCACGAGCGCGACCGAGCCGGTGGATCCCGTCAGCTCGTACACGTGCAGCCCGATCGCCACGACCGTCATCTGGCTGCCGATGCCCGCGATCGCGTTGCCCGCCCAGAGACGCGCGAACGCCGGGCTCTCCTTCAGCGGCGACAGGTCGACGAAGTGGCTGCCGCGCACCTGCCGTTCGTCGGGGATCGGGATGGGGGAGGTGTCGGGCGGGGTGCTCACGTGATGCTGCGTCGTCTCTACATTCAGGAAGTTAGGCAAGAACTTAGACTCGTATCCTACGCCGCATTTAGACAGTACCTACGTCTACGCCGGGCGCGCTCGTATGTCGTCTTCCGCAAGCCGACTTCGGAGAACCGATGTCTCACTCTATGAGACGCAGGCTGGCGGGCGTAAGGTGAGCCTGGCTTATAACGGTGAGGCCTACTTATTAGGGATGGCGTGTATGGCAAGTATCATAATGTCTGTTGCCTTAGCTGTCATTGGTGCAGCGGTTCTCTACGCGCTGTATACCACTTTGCGCACGAAGTGGCCCGATGCCTACTCGTCACTCAGCGACACCTTTGGCTTAACCATTCGACAAACATGGCCGAGATATGTCATATACAGATTCGCGCCAGTTTTCTTTGTCGCCCTTGCCGTGGGCGTGACCGCAGAGCGGCAGCATGCGAATGCACTTCTGGCCACTCTGCTGATGACGGGAGCCCACGTGAGTCACACTAACGGACGTGCTCTTCTGCGAAGCCTTCGCGGTAAGCGCAAGACGGGAGACTTTAGACCAAACTATGCAACGTATCACGCCGGCGTGATAGCACTCATAATTGTCGGCGCGGCGACGGCATATCTGATGCGAAAAGTAGCAGCACCTCTTGTTCCGGGCACGAGTGCACTTGTTGAATCACTCTGGACTGCAGCTTTCGTCGCCGTGTGTGCCGGCTTTATTTTCAGCCTGATAGGAACCAGGGAGTCGCGCGAAACGGCGATGACAGGAGAGTATCTTTCCCGACGCGCTATTACTGATGTGGGACTCTCTACTGTTGACTACGCATATGGCAAGGCGATTGCTTCTGGTGCAGACCCGATCTTGATTCGTGCCATCCTCTTCGCGGAAGTTATCCAACGGCCTCGCTGGGTTCGCAACCTTGAGAAATGGAGTTGGTGGATTCGGCGCAGGGGGACGTATGGAGTAATGCAGGTTGCCGGTCGAAGGCCAGTTACTGACTACGACTCGATTGATCAAACATGCACGCAGTACGCCGGTGCCTGGGGTGCATCGTTATCGACTGAGGGAGGCTATGACACTTGGACAACTGATTGGCGCGGAAGCTGGGCGGAGCTTGGCTATCGCAATGGGGATGCGGTCTTCATTGACATGGTGAACCAAATTTATGCCACAAGCTTTTATGCTTATTCTTATCAGGGGCAGCCCAGCAATATCCGCGGCAATCTTCACATATATCAAATACGGCGCTACGCGACTCAATTTGCCCTCAGGGGAATAACCTCTGCCAGTTATATAGTCATTAGGTACATGATTGATGGAAATCTTGTCGTTGTTGGTTCCGCGAAGCCAGGTGTTTATAGGGACATCTGGGCATGGGAACTGTGTGTTCCTCCGGCAAGTGAGCATGTCGCCCTCATGGTATTTGCGAGTAACGGAGACGAGAAGGGAAGTGCGGAATGCTCGTTAGATGTCAGCGCACTTGACTGGGAAACGCCTTTCGCTTAGCACCTGCCCTGCAGTATTGGAGCCCAAATGAAATCGTCGGGAACTTCAGTTTGAGGCGGTATGATGTCGTGCCGAAAGGTGTCTTCATTTTTGTTGGCAGCCTGACTTTGCATGGCATACCGCGGTCCGGCCGATTCGTTTGTGGCCCAAGAATAGAGCATGTATGAGCGTGGCGGAGTTCCATATTCAGCCCCTATGTCACTTGCGGGTTCTGTTCTGAGAACTCGGATCGGGTCCGCGAAACCCGCATATAATTCCACTTGACTCCACCACGCAACGCCTTCTTCGCCTTCCTCGAATAGCGAGAGCGTCTCGGCTGCTTTTTGGAAATACTGCGTATAGCGATCGTTGAAAGATGATTGTTGCTGGTTCACGTGGGCGACGTATATACCGCTGTTATGCAAATCCCAGATGTCGGCTGCGTGTTCCGTAAATCGCATCACTATATCCATGCGTCGTACGTCGTTGGCGTGAGTCGCGCGGCGGTCTGCAAAGGCGTTCATCTCTTGACTGTACGTTGAGGTGCCCGGGATCGGTGATCGGCCGCACTGCGTCCAGGGCGCCCGCCTCGGCGGGCCCGTCCCTCCTGCTATGCTCGTGCGGTTGCCGTCTGAACGGCCGCGGATCAAGAGAGCTCGCACATCCTGTGACGGGCGCCGCGCAACGAACACGAGAGGGGATCATCACATGGCTCTGGAAGCAGACGTCAAGAAGGCGATCATCGACGAGTACGCGACCCACCCCGGTGACACCGGATCCCCCGAGGTGCAGATCGCTCTGCTCACCACGCGGATCACGGGCCTCACCGAGCACCTCAAGGAGCACAAGCACGACCACCACACGCGTCGTGGCCTGCTCCTCCTGGTCGGCCAGCGTCGCCGTCTCCTCGGCTACCTGTCCAACGTCGACATCGAGCGCTACCGCTCGCTGATCGCGCGTCTGGGCCTGCGCCGCTGACACGCGCCTCGCGTCGCTGATCGCATCACGACGAGTCGGACGAGCCGTCACCCTCCGGGGTGGCGGCTCGTCTCCGTTAAGCGGAGCGACGCCCGCCCGACACCCTGCCACGCCCGTCCTCCCGGGCCCGCGAGGGGTCGGGTGCTACCATGTCCGAAGTGATCCAGCGGACGCCCAGCGTCACGATGCGATCACGACAGATGGAGCTGGCCGGCAGGAGCTGGTCGTTGGTGGTGGTATTCCGAGTCGCTCGGAGCATTCCCACTGATGGCCAGACATGCGCCCGCCGCCGTCGACCACCGGTCGGCGAGCGGAACCAGCGCGCACGTGCACCCGGATCCCGCATCAGGCGGATTCCGACGTGTCGCCTCGCCCGCTCCTCCTCTGTCGTAGGAGGTCCTCACCCACACGGGGTGCGGACGAGCGCCCGACGGGCGTCGCCGAGAGGCGCAACACGAAGGAGAGAGACCTCAATGGAAGGTCCAGAGATCAAGTTCGCCGAGGCAGTCCTCGACAACGGCAAGTACGGAACCCGCACGGTCCGATTCGAGGCCGGCCGCCTCGCGCAGCAGGCGCAGGGCGCGGTCGCCGCGTACCTCGACGAGGACACGATGCTGCTGTCCGCCACCTCGGTGGGCAAGCACCCGAAGGACAACTTCGACTTCTTCCCCCTGACCATCGACGTCGAGGAGCGCAGCTACGCCGCGGGCAAGATCCCCGGCTCGTTCTTCCGCCGCGAGGGCCGCCCCTCCACCGAGGCGATCCTCGTCTGCCGCCTCATCGACCGGCCGCTGCGCCCGTCGTTCATCACGGGCCTCCGCAACGAGGTCCAGGTCGTCATCACCGTCCTGAGCATTGCGCCGGACGAGTTCTACGACAGCCTCGCCATCAACGCGGCGAGCGCCTCGAGCATGCTCTCGGGCATCCCGTTCTCCGGCCCCATCGCGGGTGTGCGCCTCGCGCTCATCGGCGACCAGTGGGTCGTCTTCCCGAAGCACTCGCAGCTCAAGGAGGCCGTCTTCGACATCACCGTCGCCGGCCGCGTCGTCACCGACTCCGCGGGCAACGAGGACGTCGCGATCATGATGGTCGAGGCCGAGGCCACCGAGGGTGCTTGGGACCTCATCCAGACCGGCGCCACGAAGCCCGACGAGGCCGTCGTCGCGCAGGGCCTCGAGGCCGCCAAGCCGTTCATCCGCCAGCTCGTCGCCGCGCAGGCATCGCTCGCGCAGCAGGCCGCGAAGCCCACGGTCGACTACCCGGTCTTCCTGCCGTACGCGCAGGAGTCCTACGACGCCGTGTCCGCCCTCGCCCTCGACGAGCTGGGCACCGTGTACCAGATCGCCGACAAGATCGAGCGCCAGGACGCGGACGACGCCCTCAAGACCCGCACCAAGGAGGCCGTGGCCGCCAAGGTCGAGGCCGGCGAGCTGCCCCAGTCGGCGCTCACCGAGTTCTCCGCGGCGTACAAGTCCGTCACGAAGACGGTCGTCCGCGGCCGGATCCTCCGCGACGGCATCCGCATGGACGGCCGCGGCCTCGCCGACATCCGCCCGCTCGACGCCGAGGTGCAGGTCATCCCGCGCGTCCACGGGTCGGCCATCTTCCAGCGCGGCGAGACCCAGATCCTGGGCGTCACCACGCTGAACATGCTCAAGATGGAGCAGCAGATCGACTCGCTGAGCCCCATCACGAAGAAGCGCTACCTGCACCACTACAACTTCCCGCCCTACTCCACCGGTGAGACCGGTCGCGTCGGGTCGCCGAAGCGTCGCGAGATCGGGCACGGCTTCCTCGCCGAGCGCGCCCTCGTGCCGGTGCTGCCGAGCCGTGAGGACTTCCCCTACGCGATCCGCCAGGTGTCCGAGGCCCTCGGGTCCAACGGATCCACGTCGATGGGCTCCGTCTGCGCCTCGACCCTGTCGCTGCTGAACGCGGGAGTGCCGCTGCGCGCGCCCGTCGCGGGCATCGCCATGGGCCTCGTCTCCGACACCGTCGACGGCCAGGTCCGCTACGCGGCCCTCACCGACATCCTCGGTGCGGAGGACGCGCTCGGCGACATGGACTTCAAGGTCGCCGGCACGTCGGAGTTCGTCACGGCCATCCAGCTGGACACGAAGCTCGACGGCATCCCCACGTCGGTCCTCGACGGCGCGCTCAAGCAGGCGAAGGAGGCCCGCACGGCCATCCTCGGCGTGCTGAACCAGGCCATCGACGCCCCCGACGAGATGGCCCCGACCGCGCCCCGCGTGATCTCGGTCAACATCCCCGTCGACAAGATCGGCGAGCTGATCGGCCCGAAGGGCAAGACGATCAACGCCATCCAGGACGAGACCGGCGCCGACATCTCCATCGAGGAGGACGGCACCGTCTACATCGGCGCCGTCGACGGCCCGTCGGCGGAGGCCGCGCGTGCGCAGGTCAACGCCATCGCGAACCCGACGAACCCCGAGGTCGGCGAGTCCTTCCTCGGCACCGTCGTCAAGATCGCGACGTTCGGTGCGTTCGTCTCGCTGCTCCCCGGCAAGGACGGCCTGCTGCACATCAGCGAGGTCCGCAAGCTGGCCGGCGGCAAGCGCGTCGAGAACGTCGAGGACGTGCTCGGCGTCGGCCAGAAGATCCTGGTGGAGATCACCAAGATCGACGACCGCGGCAAGCTCTCGCTCGCTCCCGTGATGGAGGAGTCGGCGGACCAGGACGGCCGCGACGCCGCGAGCCACGGCTCCGAGGCGCCCGCGGAGGGCTAGTCCTCCCGCACCCCGTTCGAACCGGATGCCCGTCCCACCTCGGTGGGGCGGGCATCCGTCGTGTGCGGGCTACTTCCCGTCGTTCGGATCCGTCGGGTACGGCACGTCCTGCGCGGGCGGTGCCGAGAGAGACGGGGTCGGGGTCGGGTCCGCGGGCGGGCTCGGTGCCGGCGTCGGCGCCGGGGTCGGCACGTCCGTCGGCGTGGGCGACGGCGCGGGCTCGGTGGTGGCGTCGGGCGTCGTC
>NZ_QWGT01000148.1 GCF_003576405.1 Clavibacter lycopersici | reverse complement strand
TCGCCCAGGCCGCGGCGCAGGTGCAGCGCACGGGCACCCCGGCGCAGGTCGCCGAGGCCGTCACCGAGCTCGACGCCGCCCGCCGCCGCCTCTACGCGATCCTCGCCCGGGAGTGACCGCGGCCACGGCCGGCGCCGCGCCCGGGGCGGATCCCGAGGCCGACGCCCCGGAGACGCGCGCCCGCTACCGCCGCATCCTCCGCTTCGCCGCCTGGAACCTCGCGGTCACCTGGTGGTACGAGCTCTTCCTCCCCCGCGTCGGCCTCCGCCGCATCGCCGACCGCACGCGCACCCGCCGCATGAAGCTCTTCGCCCGCCGCTTCCGCGTGCTCGCGGTCGAGCTCGGCGGGCTCATGATCAAGGTCGGCCAGTTCATGTCGTCGCGCCTCGACGTGCTGCCGCCCGAGATCACCGCCGAGCTCGAGGATCTGCAGGACGAGGTGCCCGCCGTCCCGTTCCCCGAGATCCGCGCGCTCGCCGAGCGGGAGCTGGGCATGCCGCTCGCCGACGCCTTCGCGTGGGTGGACGAGACGCCCGTCGCCGCCGCGTCCCTCGGCCAGGCGCACCGCGCGATCCTCGGCCCGCTCGACTCGGCCGACACCGGCCTCACGGGCGCGGTCATCAAGGTGCAGCGGCCCGGCATCGACGACATCGTCCGCATCGACCTCGCCGCCCTCCGGCGCATCGGCGGCTGGCTCACGCACGTGCGCCTCGTGTCCGACCGCGTCGACGCGCCCGCCCTCGTCGAGGAGTTCGCCGAGACGAGCCTCGAGGAGATCGACTACCTGCACGAGGCCCGCAGCTCGGCCCGCTTCCAGGAGATGTTCGCCGCCGACGCCCGCGTGGCCGTACCTGAGATCGTGTGGGAGCGCAGCACCCGGCGCGTGCTCACGCTCGAGGACGTGACGGCGATCAAGATCACCGACCACGCGGGGCTGCTGGCCGCGGGGATCGACCCGGTCGAGGTCGCGCCCGTGTTCGCCGCCGTGATGTTCGACCAGCTGTTCGCGGACGGCTTCTTCCACGCGGATCCGCACCCCGGCAACGTCTTCGTCACGCCCGTGGCGGACGGCTCCGTCGAGCAGGGCTGGACCCTGACGTTCATCGACTTCGGGATGATGGGCGAGGTGCCGCCGAGCACGCGCCGGGGCCTCCGCAAGATGCTCATCGCCGCCGCCTCGCGCGACGGCAAGGGGCTCGTCGACGCGGCCCGCGACATCGGCGTGCTCCTGCCGTCCGCGGACACCACGCAGCTCGAGCTCGCCATGACCCGGCTCTTCGCCCGCTTCGGCGGCCTGGGCTTCGCGGAGCTGCGCGAGGTGGATCCACGCGAGTTCCGCGCCTTCGCCAACGAGTTCCAGGAGGTGGTACGCACCCTGCCGTTCCAGCTGCCGGACGACTTCCTGCTCATCATCCGCGCCATGTCGCTCACGTCGGGCGTCTGCAGCGCGCTGGATCCCGCGTTCAACCTCTGGGACTCCGTCGAGCCGTACGCGCAGCGCCTCATCCGCGAGGAGCGAGGCAACGTCGTGCGCGACCTCGGCACGCGCGTCTCCGACACCGCCGGCACGATCGCGCGCCTCCCCGGCCGCCTCGACGCCCTGCTCACCCGCATCGACGACGGCGCCCTCCCCATCAGCGATCCGATCCTCGAGCGCCGCGTCGGCGCCCTGGAGCGCACCCTGCGCCGCGCGATCTCCGCCCTCGTCTTCGGCGGACTCCTCGCCGGCGGTGTGCTCCTCCGCCCGGACGACGAGGTGCTCGGCACGGTGCTCCTCGTGGTCTCCGTGATCCCGCTCGCGCAGGCGCTGCTCCCGGGCCGCCGCGGCCGCTGACCCCGCCCGTCGTCCGCACCTCGACCACAGCCGCCTGTCCGCTCGGTGTCGGTCGTGACGCCGTGTGACGCACCTCCGGCGCCCCTCCCGGATCGCCCGCCTACGGTGAGCGCACCGACCCGACGGACCGAGGAGACACCATGACCGACACGACCATCCAGGCGCAGATCGCCGAGTTCGACCGCGGCTTCGGAGAGCAGATCGGACCGGACCTCTCCGCCGTCTTCGCCGCCGAGCAGGAGGCGCTGCGTGATGGCGGCGTCCCGGCCGACGCGGTCTCCCCCGGCGACGCGCTGCCCGCGGCCACGCTCCTGGATCCCGACGGCGCGGCGGTCGACCTCCACGCGGCCCTCGGCACGGGTCCCGCGGTGGTCGTGCTGTACCGCGGCGCGTGGTGCCCGTACTGCAACCTGACCCTCCGGCAGTACCAGGCCGAGCTGCTGCCCGCACTGCGCCAGCGCGGCGCGACGCTCGTGGCCGTCAGCCCGCAGACGCCCGAGGGCAGCGCGCAGGCGGTCGCCGGCGGCGGGCTCGACTTCGCCGTGCTGTCGGATCCGTCCAACGCCTTCGTCCGCGCGCTCGGCCTCGTGACGGAGCCGACCCCGGAGGCACGGGCCGCGCATGCGCAGCTCGGCTTCGACGTCGCCGACAGCAACGCGGACGGAACGGGCGACATCCCGTTCCCGACGGTCATCGTGGTGGACGAAGACCGCCGCGTGACCTTCGCCGACGTGCACGTCGACTACACGACGCGCACCGAGGTGCAGGACATCCTGGCCGCGGTCGATGCCCTGATCACCCGATAGGCGCGCCCCGCACGCATCCGGGCAAAGCAGAAGGCCCGGTCTCCAGGAGACCGGGCCTTCATCTTGTTGCGGGGGCAGGATTTGAACCTACGACCTCTGGGTTATGAGCCCAGCGAGCTACCGAACTGCTCCACCCCGCGCTACGAGGAATACGTTACCAGACCTCCGGGGGTGCTCGTGACCATGCGAGCGCATGCGGGCCTCTCCCGCCCCATGGACGAGGACGGCCCCGGTGGCACCCGCATCGCGGGGCCGCCGGGGCCGTCCTGGTGGAGCGGGGACGCGCTACTGCTGCGCGCCACCCAGCTCGATCGCCCGGTTGAGGGCCTCGGTCAGACGCTGGTCGGCCTGCGCCGCCGCGACGAGGTCGTTGGCCTGGTAGGCCGCCTCCCTCTCCTGCAGCGCCTGTCCGGCCGCAGCCAGCGCCGCCTGCACGTCCTGCGCGGGAGCCGCGGGCGACGTGGTCGGCTCCGGCGTGGGCGTGGATCCCGTGCCGCCGTCGGTCGCGCCGTCGGCGGAGCCCTCGTCCGTGGCGCCGTCCGCGGGCGTCGTGGGCACGTTCTCGTCACCCGCCGTGGCACCCGAGTCGCCCTCGAAGATGCTGTCGAGGGCCGCGTCCAGCGTGTCCTCGAACGCGATCTTGTCGCCGAACGCCACGAGCACCTTGCGGAGCAGCGGGTAGCTCGTGTCG
This sequence comes from Clavibacter lycopersici, assembly GCF_003576405.1. Taxonomy (GTDB): domain Bacteria; phylum Actinomycetota; class Actinomycetes; order Actinomycetales; family Microbacteriaceae; genus Clavibacter; species Clavibacter lycopersici. Next base: position 3,745 of record NZ_QWGT01000148.1, on the reverse strand, counting down.
CCCGTGGAGCGGACGTACACGGGCTGCACGTAGAGCAGTCCGCCGCCGACCGGGAGGGTCAGCAGGTTCCCTCGCACCACCGACGTGCGGCCGCCGCGCTCCAGCAGGTTGAGCTGGTTCGCCACGTTCGTGTCGGAGTTGAAGTTGTTCTGGATCTGCGTCGGCGCCGGGATGGTGTCGTCGTTCGGCAGCGTGAGCAGACGCAGCTTCCCGTAGTCCGGCGCCTTCTCCCCCGCCGTGCTGCCCGCGTCCGAGTCGACCCCGAGGTAGCCCGTGAGCACGCTCCGGGCCGTGTCCTGCGTGGCGGGTGGGATGAAGGTCGTGTACAGGGAGAACTTCGGCTCGTCCTGGCCGGGCATCTGCATGGTCAGGTAGTACGGCGGCTGCAGGCTGGCGGTCGTGCCCGCCTCCGTGGTCGCGGTCGGGTCGTTCGGCGTGGTCCAGAGGTCCTGGTTCGAGTAGATCGAACCGGGGTCGGTCACGTGGTACTTGCCGAGGACGGCGCGCTGCACCTTGAACATGTCGGACGGGAAGCGCAGGTGGCTCATGAGCTCGCCCGAGATGTCCGCGATCGGCTTGAGGGTCGAGGGGAACACCTTCTGCCAGGTCTTGAGGATCGGGTCGTCGGTGTCCCACGCGTAGAGCGTGACCTTGCCGTCGTACGCGTCGACCGTCGCCTTGACCGAGTTGCGGATGTAGTTGATCTGGTCCGTGGGCACGAGCGGCTGCGTCTGCTGCGAGTCGGCGATGAGCCGGCTCATGTCCTGGCGCTCCGAGTACGGGTACTGGTCGCTCGTCGTGTAGCCGTCGACGATCCAGACGACGCGGCCGTCGACCACGCTGGGGTACGGGTCCTTGTCGACCGTGAGGTAGGGCGCGACCTTGCCGACGCGCTCCGCCGGGTCGCGGTCGTAGATGATCTGCGACTGGTCGTTGATCTGGTTGGCCAGGAAGATCTGCTCCGACTGGAACTTCAGCGCGTAGATGAGCCGCTTGAAGACGTTGTCGACCTTCGGCCCGCCGTCGCCCTGGAACGTCGTGTAGGTCTCGTCCGCGCCGTCCTCGCCGGACGGGTAGTCGAGCTCCACCTTGTCGCCCGACTCGGGGCCGCCGACGATGGAGTAGTCGGGCGAGTTCTCGCCGAAGTACACGCGCGGCTCGAAGTCGCCGAGGTCGCCCGAGGCCGGGATGCCCGACTCGAGGAACACCGGCTGCCCGTCGGAGGTGCGCTGCGTGCCGTAGGCGGCGACGAGCGAGTAGCCGTGCGTGTAGACGAGGTGCTGGTTGACCCACGAGGTGCCCGTGTTGGTGGGGCTGAGCTCGCGGACCGCGACGACCGTGTCCTGCACGCGTCCGTCGATCTGGTACCGGTCGACGTCGAGGTTGTCGCCGAACTGGTAGTACTGCCGGAACTGCTGCAGCTGGCTGAACGCGTCGCCCACGACGGCGGGGTCGAGGATGCGGATGTTGGCCGTGGTGGCGGCGTCCTCGCGGAGCGCGCCCGGCGTGGTGTCCGTGGTCGCGTCGTAGGGGATCTCCTCGATGTCCGCGAGGCCGTACGCCTCGCGGGTCGCCTCGATGTTGCGCTCCAGGAAGGGCGCCTCGAGCGACCGCTCGTTCGGCTCGACCTGGAAGCGCTGCTGGACGGCCGGGTAGGCCGTGCCGATGAGGATGCTCGCGACGATGAGCCCAGCGGTGCCGATGATCGGCAGGCGCCAGCGTCCGATGGCCGCGGTGATGATGAACATGACGGCGACGACGATGGCGATGCCGGCGAGGATCGTGCGGCCGGGGATTACGGCGTTGACGTCGGAGAACGCGGCGCCGGTGAACAGCCCGCCGTTGGCCGTGTTGACCACGGACGAGTACTGGTCGAGCCAGATGCTCACGCCCTGCAGCAGGAAGTAGACGCCCGCGGTGATCGCGATCTGGATCCGGGAGCTCTTCGAGATCCGCACCTCGCGGCCCGTGAACCGCACGGCGCCGTAGAGGTAGCTGGTGGCGAGCACGCCGAGCATGGAGATGATGACGACGGCCGAGGCGAAGCCGACGACCGCGTGGTAGAAGGGCAGCTCGAACATGTAGAACGAGGTGTCCAGCCCGAACTGCGGGTCCGTCGTGCCCGAGGGCGTGCGGTTCAGCCAGAGCAGCGTGCGCTGCCAGCCGCTCGAGGCCGAGACGCCGGCGAAGAGGCCGAAGACCGCGGGGATCGCGAACATGGCGAGACGGCGCAGCGGCTCGATGACCTGCTGGTAGCGGTCGAGCTGCGAGTTGAGCTTCGCGTAGACCGGCCGCGAGCGGTACGCGACCTGGATGCTCACGAACACCGGGATCGCCATGGCGAGGAACCCGATGAAGAACAGCGCGATGCCCGCGCCCCACTGCGTGAGCAGCACTCCCAGGTAGCCCAGCTGGTCGTACCAGAGGACGTCGGCGTAGAAGCCGGCGAAGATGAAGAACGCGATCACGAGGGCGGCGATGATGGCCGCGGTGATGGCGAGGGGGGCTCGGCTCCGTCTGGCGGGCCGGGCGGATGTGCTAGTCACAGATGTGCCTCAGAGTCGGGGACGCGGAGCCCTCATCCTAGGCGGGGTGGTTGCCAGGGACCTGCGAGCGATCAGGGGTTCCCGTCTGGTAGGGGAGCCCTCTCGTCGAGCGGCCGGATCCCGTCGGCTCAGCAGGTGGGCAGCGCGTCGAGGTCGCCGCCCGTCGAGATGGCGGCGAGCGCCGCGAGCGAGTCGTCGAGCGTCGAGACGGCGAGGACGCGGAGGCCGTCGGGCACGTGCCCGTGCACCTCGTCGCAGTTGTCGGTGGGCGCGAGGAAGTACTCGGCCCCCGCGCGCTCGGCGCCGAAGAGCTTCTGCCGGATCCCGCCGATGGGGCCGACGGTGCCCGCCGCGTCGATCGTGCCCGTTCCCGCGATGGCCTTCCCGCCGGTGAGCGAGCCCTCCTCCAGCTTGTCCATGATCCCGAGCGCGAACATCATGCCGGCGCTCGGACCGCCGACGTCGTCGAGCTGGATGTCGACCTCGAACGGGAACTCGTAGTCGGTGGACGTGACGATGCCGATGACGGGGCGCCCGTCGCGCTCCGTCGGCGTGACCTCGACCGTGCTGTCCTGGCCGTCGCGCGTGATCCCGAAGGAGAGCGGCGTGCTCGTGCCCGCGGCGGCGACGCGCGCCTGCAGGTCGGCGAGGTCGACCACGTCCGCTCCGTCGACCGTGCGGATCGCGTCCCCGGTGCGGAGGGGGCCGTCGGCAGCGGATCCCGCGAGGACGCTCTGCACCTGGAGCGTGCGCGGCACGTCGATGCCGAGCTCGGTGAGCGCGGCCGCGACGGCGTCCTGCTGCGAGTCCGTCATCTGGACCTGGTTCTGGGCGTCGCGCTCCTCGGCGGTCTGGTCCGCGGGGAACACGGCCTCCATCGGCACGACGCTCCGGCTCGGGTCGAGCCAGGCGGAGACGACCGAGAACCAGTCGGGGCGCTGCGCGGGGTTGCCGACGACGCTGACGGTGAGCATGTCGAGCCGGCCGTCGGTCGGGTAGGTCGTGCGGTCCGGGATGGAGATGAGGGGACGCTCCGTGCCGTCGTGATCGCTCGTGCCCAGGGTGTCGAACACGGGCCCGGGCTGCTCGATGACGTACGGCGACGGCATGAGGCCGAGCGCGAGGGCGAGCACGGCGCCGGTGCCGGCGAGCACGCGGCCGACGCGGCGGCGGCGCGGGGGCCGGGGTGCGCGGGGGGC
>NZ_QWGT01000147.1 GCF_003576405.1 Clavibacter lycopersici | reverse complement strand
GCCCGGCCGCCGCCGCGACGACGCCCGCGGGACCCGCCACGATCACGGCCGCGAGCGCCGCCGACGCCAGCCCGAGCACGAGGTTGGTCCACCCGGCCGTGCTCGCCGCGCGCCACCGCTCGTCTGGATCCGGATGCGCGGACGGCGCCGCGGAGAGCGCGGCCGACAGCGCGGCGAGGTTCACGGCGTGCCCGCCGAACGGCGCGCTCACGAGGGTCGCGGCCGCGGTCGTCGTCATCGCGGCCCGCCACGGCGTCGCGTAGCCGAAGCTCGCCAGCACGGCGACGCCCGGCAGGTTCTGCGACGCCATCGTGACGACGAACAGCGGGATCCCGAGCGCGACCGCCGCCGCCGCGGTGAAGGCGGGCGCCGTCAGCTCGATCCGCGGCACGAGCTGCGCGAGGTCGAGCGTCGTCCCGGGCGCCGGCCCGGCGACCGCGAGCGAGATGCCGACCACGACGAGCGCGGCGGCCAGCGCGGTCGGAGCCGCCCAGCGCGGGGCGAGGCGGGCGGCGACGAGCCAGGCGAGGATCACGGGCAGCACGACGAGGGGAGTGGCGACCGCCGCCGTCACGGTCGCGACGCACAGGGGGAGGAGCACGCCCGCGAGCATCGCGGCGGCCACGCTCGCCGGGATCAGGCGCACGAGCCGCCCGAGCAGCGGCCAGAGCGCGGTCGCCAGCACGAGGGTCCCGCACACGAGGAACGCGCCCACCGCCGCTGCCCAGCCGCCCTCCACGGCACCGGAACCGATCAGCAGCGCGGCACCGGGCGTCGACCAGGAGAGGGTGATCGGCCGGCGGAAGCGGTGCGCGAGGAGCACGGTGCCGAGGCCCTGCGTGACGCACAGCGCGAGCAGCCCGGACGCGGCCTGCGACGGCGACGCGCCCACCGCGCTGAGGCCCGTGAGCACGACCGCCGACGTCCCGGCGAACCCCACGACCGCGGTGACGATGCCCGCGCCGCGCGCCTGGGCCCGGCCGCCGGGCGCCTCGATGACCGTCATGCGCGCTCCCGACCGGACGCCGGTCGTCCTGCGGCCCGATCCTAGGGTCCGGCTGTCCGCCCACGATCCCGCGGCATGTTTCCTCACCCACAGAAACGAAAGTGGATGGTGATGTCGGCCATGATTTCGGTTACCGTCGAGAGAACCGCGCTCCACCGACCTCGACGAGGCCCGCCATCTCCCGCACCGCACGCACCTCCCGCCCCGTCCCCGGACGCCCGCGGACCGCGACCGCGCCGCGCCTGCGCCTCGCCGCCGTCCTCGCCGCATCCGGCCTCCTGCTCGGGCTCGGCGTCCCGTCGGCGCAGGCCGCGGAGGAGTACCCCACCTGGTCCGAGGTGCAGGCCGCGCGCTCGAGCGAGCAGGCCACCGCCGACCAGGTCACGCGCATCACCTCCCTCATCTCCGGCCTCTCCGCCGAGGTCGAGGCCGCCACGGCCCTCGCGCTCCAGCGCGCCGACGAGCACGCCGCCGCGGTGGACGCGCTCGACGAGGCCACGGGCGAGCTCGAGGCCCTCGAGTCCAAGGCCGACAGGGCCCAGGCCGACGCCGACGAGGCCAAGCGCCAGGTCGGCCAGCTCGTCGCCCAGCTCGCCCGGAGCGGTGGCGGCGGCGACGTCTCCCTCCGCCTCTTCACGAGCGGGGGCGAGGACGCCGACGCCCTCCTGGCCCGCATGGGCACGGCGACCAAGCTCGCCGACCGGCAGGACACCGCGTTCACCGCCGCCGTCACCTCGGCCCGCACCGCCGAGTCGCTGGGCAAGCAGGCGTCCGTCGCGAAGGAGGCGCTGGCCGTCCTCGCCGCCGACGCCGAGGCCAAACTGCAGGAGGCGTCCGCGGCGCAGGCCCGCGCCGACCAGGCGCTCGCCGAGCAGGAGGCCCGCAGCTCCGAGCTCCAGGCGCAGCTCACCACGCTCCGCGACTCCCGGATCTCCGTCGAGGAGGGGTTCGCGATCGGCGAGCGGAAGCGCCAGGAGGAGGCGGCCGCCGAGGCCCGCCGCCAGGCCGAGGCGCGCGCCGCTGCCGCAGCTGCTGCCGCCGCCGCGAACGCCGCCGCGCGCCCGCCGGCCAACGCGCCCCGCCCGCCGTCGTCGGGCGGCCAGCCCTCGTCGTCCGGCTGGACCATGCCCATCCGCAGCTACGGCTCCTACCAGTCCTACGGGATGCGTCTGCACCCGATCCTCGGCTACTGGCGCCTCCACGCCGGCGACGACTTCGGCGCCGGCTGCGGCACCCCCATCTACGCGACGGCGGCCGGCACCGTGCAGTTCGCGGGTGGATCCAGCGGCTTCGGCAACGCGATCACCCTCAACCACGGCGGCGGCGTGACGAGCGTCTACGGCCACATGTACTCGTACGGCGTGATGGTCCGCACGGGCCAGAGCGTCCAGGCGGGCCAGCAGATCGGCGCGGTCGGCAGCGCCGGGCTCAGCACCGGCTGCCACCTCCACTTCGAGATCCGGCAGGGCGGCGTCGCCACATCGCCCATGCCCTTCCTCCGCAACCGCGGCGTCTGACCCGCCGGGTACGCTGGACGCGTCGACGACCGGGGGGTGCGGCGCATGACGGGACGCATCAGGCGGTTCGCGCAGGCCGTCGCACGGCCCGTGATCTTCGCGCAGTACGCGGCCCTGCGGGCGGGGCTCCGGAGCGCGGTGTTCCCGCGCGACGCGGCGTCCGGTGCGGTTCCGGGCGACTCCCCGCAGCGCGTCCTCGTCATCGGCGAGGCCACGGCCGTCGGCATGGGCGTCCTCTCCCACGAGCTCGGCCTGGCCGGCCACTTCTCCCGCCAGCTGGCCCGTCGCACCGGCCGCGGGGTCGAGTGGGAGACGCGCCCCTTCGCCGACCTCACGATCCACACGGCGGCCGGCACGGTCCGCGACCGGTCGCTCCTCGCCGGCGTCGACGTGGTGCTCCTCATGGTGGGCGTGGGCGACAGCATCCGCCTCACGCCGCAGCGCACCTGGCGGCGGCTGCTGTGCGCGGCCATCGACGACCTCTGCCGCGGGCTGCCGGACGGCGCGCGCGTGCTCATCCCCGAGGTCCCGCCGCTGCACGCGAGCGTGGGGATCCCCGCGGCTTGGCGCGCGGTCGCCGCCCGGCACGCGCGGCTGCTCAACCGCGTCACGGCGGAGGTCGTCGAGTCCCGCGCCGACGCCCAATCCGTCCCGTTCCCCGGCGAGAGCGTCATGCACCTGGGCGACCCGGACGCCGCGCAGGCGTCCCGCGTCTACGCCGCGTGGTCGCGCGCCTTCGTCGAGCGCCTGCTCGGGCCGGCGCGGACCGCCGAGGCGTGACCGGCGGTTGAACGTTCCCTGTGCATTCCTCGGGTGCCGGATTCCCGGTCGGGGCCCGGCGTAGCGTCGGAGTCGTGCCCGCGCCGGTGTCCACACCGGAGCCCGGGCTCTCGGATCGCACGAGGATCCGACCCCACGCACCGAATCCGAACGAGGAGAAGCAATGCCCCAGGTAATCGAGACCGTCGACGTCAACGTCCCCGTCAGCACCGCCTACAACCAGTGGACCCAGTTCGAGTCGTTCCCGAACTTCCTCAGCTACGTGGAGTCGATCACGCAGGTCACCGACACGCTCACCGAGTGGAAGGTCAAGATCGGCGGCGTCGAGCGCACCTTCGAGGCCAACATCACCGAGCAGCACCCCGACGAGCGCGTCGCCTGGAACTCCACGGGCGGCGACGAGGACCACGCCGGCGTCGTCACGTTCCACAAGCTCAGCGACACCGAGACCCGCGTCACCGTCCAGCTGGACTGGGCCGCCAAGGGCCTCGTCGAGAAGGTCGGCGCCGCGATCGGCGTCGACGACCACGTCATCAAGAAGGACCTCGAGAACTTCAAGGAGTTCATCGAGAAGCGCGGCACCGAGGACGGCGCCTGGCGCGGGGACGTGAAGGCCTGATCATGGACACGTCCGAGATCCGCTGGAACCAGGAGGCGCGGGACAAGATCCTCGCCGACAGCGACCGCGTGCTCCAGGAGGCCGTGCAGACCGCGGCGGAGGAGCTCGAGGGGCAGGACTGGGAGACCGTGTACCAGCGCCTGTTCGAGCAGCTGAAGGGCCGGTTCATCGACTTCGAGCCGGGGCCGGATCTCCGCAAGTACGCCGAGGCCGTCTCCCGCGGGGAGATCCAGGGCTGACGCGAGCGTCACCAGCACGACCGGGAGGGCCCGGCATCCGCGAGGGTGCCGGGCCCTCTCCGCGTCCCGGTCTCCCCGACCGCTGGATACGCTGGACCCGCGCCGCGGGGGCGCGGCGACCAGGGGAGACGCGATGACGCACGCGCACGACGACGACGACGGACGGCCGGACCAGGCGCAGGGGGGCCCGCGATCGGCGGACGATGCGCACACCTCGCCGGCGTACGGGCCCGCCGACGGAGCGAGCACCGCCTACCCGGCGGGCTCGTACCCGGGCGCCGCCTACCCGGGTGGCCCGTACCCCGCGGGCCCGTACCCGGCCACCCACCCCGGCGCCGTCCCGCCGCCCGGGTACGGGATGGTCCTCCTGCCGCCCGCGCAGCGGCCGCTCCCGGCGCACATCGACCCCGCCTGGCGCCTCGCGGGAGTGGGGCGTCGTGCGGCCGGGCGGATCCTCGACCAGGTCGTGTTCGGGTTCGTCGGCGGGCTCTCGGCGGCGGCCTTCATCATCCCGCTGCAGAGGATGGCGCAGCAGCGGATCAACGACCTGCAGCTGTTCGGCGAGGCCGCGGACGACATGCTGGACTCCTACTCCGGCGGTGCCGTGCTCGCCGTCCTCATCAGCCTGATCTCGTACCTGCTCATCGCCACGTGGTGGCTCGGCTGGAAGGGCACGACACCGGGCAAGGCCATGGTCGGGATCCGCGTCCAGCGCTTCTCCGAGCCCGGCATGCTCGGCTTCGGGCGGGCGCTGATCCGCGGCGTGGTGCAGAACGCGTTCGTCATCGGCTCGATCTTCACGGTCTGGCTGCCGTACGCATCCGTCGGGTGGGACTCGCGCCACCTCCTCCGCGGCTGGCACGACCTCGCGGCCGACGACGTCGTGCTCGCGCGTCGCGCGGAGTCCACCACCTCGTACTGACGGGCTGACGCCCACCCGGCGGACGCGCCCGGGGCGCGGGGAGCCTGACGAGGGCCTGGGAGAAGGGGCGCGCGCGGAATGCCGTCCCGGGGCGTCCAGGTTGCCCGAGGGCGGTCCGCTCGGGCCGCTGGCCCCGCCCGCTCCCTCGACGCGATCCGTCCGGGTGCGCGCCGACCACCCGCGAGACGAAGGATCCACCACGTGAAGCTGTTCTCCCCCGTCGCCCTCGGCGCCCTCGAGCTCCCCAACCGCGTCGCCATGGCGCCCCTGACCCGCATGCGCTCCGACGAGCACGGCGTGCCCGGCGACCTCGTCGTCGAGTACTACCGCCAGCGCGCGTCCACCGGCCTCATCGTCTCCGAGGGCGTGTTCACGAGCGAGCGCAGCAAGGCGTACCCGGGCCAGCCCGGCATCGTGACGGACGAGCAGATCGCCGGCTGGCGCCGCGTGACGGACGCGGTGCACGAGGCCGGCGGCCGCATCGTCATGCAGCTCATGCACGGCGGGCGCGTCTCGCACGAGGACATCACGGGCGGCCTGCCGCTGCTCGCGCCGAGCGCCATCGCGATCCAGGGCGAGGTGCACGTGCCCACCGGCAAGAAGCCGTACCCCGTGCCGAGCGAGCCGGAGACCGACGAGGTCCCGCTCATCGTCGACGAGCTCACGGTCGCCGCGCGCAACGCGGTCGACGCCGGGTTCGACGGGGTCGAGATCCACTCGGCCAACGGCTACCTGCTGCACGAGTTCCTCTCGCCCGTCTCGAACGTGCGCACCGACGCCTACGGCGGATCGCCCGCGGCCCGCGCGAAGCTCGGCATCGACGTGGCGCACGCGATCTCCCGCGAGATCGGCGCCGAGCGCGTGGGCATCCGCATCTCGCCGGCGCACAACATCCAGGACGTGCTCGAGGAGGACGCCGACGAGACCCGCGCCACCTACGAGGCGCTGCTCTCCGGCATCGCGCCGCTCGGCCTCGCGTACGTGAGCATCCTGCACGCGGAGCCCGCCGGCGAGCTCGTGCAGGGCCTCCGGAAGACCTTCGGCGGCCCGCTCATGATCAACAGCGGCTTCGGCGTCCAGACCGAGTACGACGAGGCGATCCAGCTCGTCGAGGAGGGCACGGCCGACGTCGTGGCCGTCGGCCGCATGATCATCGCGAACCCCGACCTCGTCGAGCGCTGGGAGCAGGGTGCCCCGACGAACGAGCCCAACCCGGCCACGTTCTACGGCCCCGGCGCCGAGGGCTACACCGACTACCCGGCGCTCGCGAGCTGATCCGCGACGCCTGACCGGCTCCGGCCGGCACCGCCCGGGGCCGGGCTCACTCCGACGGGGCGAGCCCGGCCTCGTGCACGAGCACGGCGACCTGCACGCGGCCCTCGACCCCGAGCTTGTCCAGCACGTGCCCCACGTGGGTCTTCACGGTCGCGACGCCGAGGAACAGGTCGGCGGCGATGCGCGCGTTCGACCAGCCGCGCGCGATGGCGAGCGCCACCTCCTGCTCGCGCTCCGTCAGCGTCCGAAAGCGCTCCCGCTCGGCCGTCCGGTCGGCGCGGTCGCGCTGCGCCGCCACGCCGATCACGGTGTCGAGCACCGACGGCGACAGGATCGACCGGCCCGCGGCGACCTGCCGCACCGCCTGCACGAGCTCGACCGGCGGCGTGTCCTTGAGCAGGAACCCGCGGGCCCCCGCCCGGAGCGCGCCGAGCACGAGCTCGTCGGCGTCGAAGGTCGTGAGGACGATGACCGGGAGGTCGGGGCGCCGGGCCACCTCGCGGGCCGTGGCGGTGATCCCGTCGCAGACCGGCATGCGGATGTCCATGAGCACGACGTCGGGGGCGGTGCGCGCGATCACGACGTCGGCCGCGAGCCCGTCGGCCGCCTCGCCCACCACCTCGAGCCCGTGCCCGCCGCCCAGCAGCATCGCGAGGCCGGCGCGGACGAGCGCGTCGTCGTCGACGATCACGACGCGGATCGGCGGACCGCCCGCGGGCACGACGCCCGCGAGGCCCGCGCCG
>NZ_QWGT01000146.1 GCF_003576405.1 Clavibacter lycopersici | reverse complement strand
ACGGGGGGATCCGGACGACGGGTTCCCGCGACGCGGCTCGGGGTGGCCGCGCGGCGGGGTCACGCCGCCCGGCGCGGGAACGCCGGGGGGCGGAGCGGGGGCGTCCGTCGCGGGGACGACGGACATGCGGGCGGGACCGCGATCGTCCGACAGCTCGGCCAGCAGCTGCTCCAGGACGCGGACGTCGAGGAGCGGGGGGATCTGCGGGGCACGGGCGGCGTGGGCGGTCACGCCCGGCCGCCGCCGAGACGATCGGAAGGACCGGGGACGCTGCCGTCGGGTACCGGCCGTGCATCCGTGGACCCGGCGCGCCACCCGGTGCGCGCGGCTCGGGTGCCGCTCGCGGGGTGGTCGTGGGGGGTCATCCGGTCCTTCGATCGCTCGTGTCGGACGGGTGGCCCCGTCGTTCATCGAGCCTGACACCGCCCGGTGCGGGATCGGATCAAGGTCGGGACAAGATCAGCTCAAGACGAGGGCGATGCGGCCGGCCCCACGCGCAGCGGCAGGAGCACGCGCATCGTGGTGCCGACGCCGAGGGCGCTCTCGACCTCGATGGTGCCGTCGTGCGCGTCCACGATCGAGCGGGTGATGCTGAGGCCGAGGCCCACGCCCGCGACCGTGCTCGCGCGGGCGGAGCTGGTGCGGAAGAAGCGCGTGAACAGCTGCGCGGTGTCCTCCGCCGACATGCCGACGCCGTCGTCGGTGACGCAGATGCGGAGGTGGTCGCCGTCGACGCCGACCTCGGTGGTGACCGTGCCGCCCTCCGGCGTGTACTTCACGGCGTTGCTGAGCAGGTTGTCGAGCACCTGGCCGATGCGCACGGCGTCGACCTCCGCGACGAGCTCCTCGTAGTCCGGCTCGACCAGCGTGACGCCGCTCGCGGTCGCGTGCGGGCGGATCACGTCGAGCGCGTTCTCGACGATCTCGCCCACGTCCACGAGGTTGCGGTTGACGGCGAGCCGGTGCTGCGCGGCCGTGAGGAGGTCGCCGATGAGGCCGAGGAGGCGCTGCGCGTTGCGCTCCACGATCGCGAGGCGGGCCGCGGTGATCCGGTCGTCGAGGTCGTCCTCCACGAGGTCGTCGGCGATGAGCTCGACGTAGCCGAGGATCGAGGTGAGCGGCGTCTTCAGCTCGTGCGAGACGCTCGCCACGAAGTCCTCGCGCTCGGAGACCGCGAGCGCGAGCGCCGTGACGTCGGTGCTGACCACGACAGTGCCGAACGTGCGCCCGGAGTCGTCGACGAGCGGCGAGACCGACGCGAGCACGGCCTTCTGCGCGCCGCCCTCGCCTACCCAGTACACCTCGCGGCCGACGACCTCGCCGGCGCGGGCGCGGGCGACGGGCTGCCGCTCGGGCGGCACGAGGGTGGTGCGGTCCTCCTCGTAGACGAGGCGGCCGACGACCGGGTCGGCGGGGTCGACCGGGTCGGCGATCGCCATGAGGTCCCGCGCGGCGCGGTTGCGCATCATGACCCGGCCCGTGGCGTCGAGGACGAGGACCGTGTCGTCGATCGCGTCCAGCACGCCGTCGATGATCGAGTTGCGCTCCTGCAGGAAGTCGAGCGTGCCCGTGAGCTCCCGCTGCATCTCCTCCAGGCGCGCGTGCTGCCGGAAGAGCTGCTGGGCGAGGAGGTTCACGGCGACGGCCACGAGGAGCATCACGACGGGGAGCACGACGAGGTGCGACCAGCCGGTCGTGCCCTCGGGCAGGGTCCCGGATCTGAGATAGGGCAGCGCGAGGACGGAGGCCGTGCCGAGGGCGCCGAGCCACAGGACGTGCAGGGCGAAGGCGTACGCCAGCCAGATCACGGGGAACACGAGGAGGAACGCGGTCGACGGCACCTGGTCGGCGATCGCGTCGTGGCAGAGTGCGAGCGCCACGAAGTCGAGCATGGGCAGCACGGCCACCCAGTCCGAGTCGATCCGGCGCCACGGGAGCACGGCCGCGACGATCGTGACCAGCGCGGCGATGATCGTCCCCGCCACGAAGCCGGGGTCGGCGACCGCGCCGAGATCGCCCGTGCCCGCGACGACGCCGACCACGGCGAGGCTCAGGATGAAGGGCAGCTGCGCGTGCAGCGGCTTCGAGAGCGTCATGCTGCGGAGCCGGGACGGGGCGCGGGATCCGTGTCCGCGCCGCGCGTCGGAGGGAGCGACCTCGCCCACGTGACCCCCCGGATGCGGACATCCCGTGCCGCTCATCGATACTAGCGACGAGTGGAGGATCCGCCCCGGGTCGGCGTACCCCGTGGTAAGGGCACGCGTACGCTTCCCGGATGACCGGCCTCCCGTACGCGCACCCCGTGGAGATCGCGTTCCTCGTCGCCTCGCCGGTGCACCGGCTGGAGGGACGCCCGTCCGACGGCCCGCGCGACGAGCCCGGCGAGCCGCCGTCGCGCGCGTCCGTCCGGGTGCGGGCCGGCCTCGGGATCGTCGGCGACCGCTACTTCGGCCAGCGCGCGCACCGCACGGCCGCGGTGACGGTGATGGCCGTCGAGTCCGTCGAGCGCGTGGCAGCGGAGCTCGGGATCGACGCGGGTCTGGATCCGGTGGACACGCGTCGCAACGTGCTGCTGCGGGGCGTCGACGCGGATCGGCTGCGCGGCATGCGCTTCAGCATCGACTCGGGTGACGGGCCGGTCGAGTTCCAGGGCCACCGGCCGGCGAACCCGTGCGCGTGGATGGACGTGATGCTCGCGCCCGGCGCCTTCCGCGCGCTCCGCGGACGCGGCGGCGTGCGCTGCGAGCCGCTCGGCGACGGGATCCTCACGGTCGGCCCCGCCGTGCTGCGCACCGAGCGGCCGCTCGACGACGCCGACGCGGCGGGCGGGGCGCGCCTCTTCTGACGCGCCCCGCCGCGGATCCTGCTCCCCGGGTCAGTGGACGGGCGTGCCGCCGGTGACCGCGATCGTCTCGCCGCTCGTGAAGCTCGACTCCTGGCTCGCGAGGAACACGTAGGTCGCCGCGATCTCCGCGGGCTGGCCGGGGCGGCCGTAGACCGACTGGGATCCGAACTGCTCGACGTCCTCCGCCGACTGGCCGACGGGCTGCAGCACGGTCCAGAACGGGCCGGGCGCCACCGAGTTGACGCGGATCCCCTTCGGCGCCAGCTGCTGCGCGAGCCCCTGCGTGAAGTTCCGGATCGCGCCCTTCGAGGTCGCGTAGTCGAGCTTGTTCGCGCTCGGCTGGTACGCCTGCGAGGAGCTCGTCGTGATGATGCTGCCGCCCTTGGGCAGGTGCGGGAGCACGGCCTTGCTCAGCCAGAACAGCGAGTACACGTTGGTCTTCAGCGTGCGGTCGAGCTGCTCGGTGGCGAGGTCGAGGATGTCCTCCTCGTTGCGCTGGTAGCCGGCCACCATCACGAGGCAGTCGAGCCCGCCGAGCGCGTCGACCGAGGCCTGCACGATGTCCTGGCACGTGGTCTCGTCGGAGATGTCGCCGGGGACGAGCGCCGCGGTGCGCCCGTCGGCCTCGATGGTGGACGCGGTGTCGCGCGCGTCCTCGAGCTCCTCGTCGAGGAAGTTGAGCGCGATGTCGGCGCCCTCGCGCGCGAACGCGATGGCGACGGCCTTGCCGATGCCGGAGTCGGCGCCCGTGATGAGCACCTTGCGACCCTTCAGGCGGCCGAAGCCGACGTAGCTGTCCTGGCCGTGGTCGGGCGTGGGCTCGAACTTCTGCTCGTCTCCGGCCCCGGTCTGCTCCTGCTGCGGGAACGGCGGGGACGGGTACTGGGCGATCGGGTCCTGGATCTCGTACTGGTTGCCGCCGTTGCGGATCTCGCTCATGCGATGCACCTTCCTTCGGGGTCGTGGGGTCCCATCCAGCCTGGCCCGGGCGGTGCGCGGCGTCCGGGTTCGCGAGGGGGTTGACGGGCGGCGCGCCCGTACGCTCGACGCATGACCACGCCCGACGCCGACCTCCCGCCCGTCAAGCTCGCGTTCCCCGGGCCGCTGCGCGACCGGCTCGTGGCGGCGATCGTCTCGGGCGAGAAGACCTCCACCAGCTCGCTGCTCGTCCAGTACGAGGCCGACGACGAGGAGCTGCCGGTCGTCGGATCCCGCGGCGTCGTCATCGGCTCCGACGGACGGCCGGTGGTCGTGATCGAGACGACGGCCGTGGAGATCACCCGCCTGGCCGACGTGCCGCTCGCGCACGCGGTGGACGAGGGCGAGGGCTTCACGACGGTCGCCGAGTGGCGCGCCGGGCACGAGGCGTTCTGGAACTCGCCCGAGGTCGTGGCGGAGCTGCCCGAGGGAAGCGTGCTCGACGACGACGCCGAGGTCGTGATGGAGCGCTTCCGCGTGGTCGGCGGGGACGACGCCCGCGCCTAGGGTCGGGTGATGCGCCCCTTCCTCTCCGCCGCCCTCGCGACCGTCGCCCTCGTCGCCCTCTCCGGATGCGCGGGCGCGGATCCGGGCCCGGCCTCCGCCGCGGCCCCCGCTTCTTCTTCCTCCTCCTCTTCTTCCGCCACCGGCGTGCTCGCGGCGGACGCGTCCGCGGCGGTCGCCCTGCCGCCTGTCGGCACGGGCTTCGACTACCAGCTCGGCGGCGCCTCGGAGGTCCCGGCGGGCGTGGGGATCGTGGTCCGCGACAGCACCGACGAGCCCGCCGCGGGCGCGTACGGCGTCTGCTACGTCAACGGCTTCCAGACCCAGCCGGGCGAGACCTGGCCCGACGACCTGCTCGTGCAGGGCGACGACGGCCCGCTCGTGGATCCGAACTGGGACGACGAGTTCCTCCTCGACACCTCGACCGCCGCGAAGCGCGAGGCCATCGCCGCGCGCCAGGCCGCGACCGTCGACCTCTGCGCCGACGCGGGGTTCCAGGCGGTCGAGTACGACAACCTCGACTCCTGGGTGCGGTCCGCGGGTGCGCTCGACGCGGACGACGCGCTGGCCCTCGCGACCCTGCTCGTGGATCACGCGCACGGCCGGGGCCTCGCGGTCGCGCAGAAGAACACGACCGACATCGGATCGCGCGGGCGCGACGAGGCCGGCTTCGACTTCGCCATCGCCGAGGAGTGCGACCGCTGGTCCGAGTGCGCCGACTACACGGCGGTCTACGGACCGCACGTGCTCGACGTGGAGTACGCCGACGACCTGCTCGACACGGCAGCGGGCGCGTGCGCGCGGATCCTCGCGCTGGATCCCGCACCCCGCGCCATCGTGCGCGACCGCGACCTCGTGCCGTCGACCGAGGACGGATACGCGTACGCGGCCTGCTGAGCGGGATCGCCGGCCCCGTGACACGATGCGGGGATGGACGACGACGACCGGCGCGCGGAGATCGCGGAGCTGCGTCGGCGCGTCTTCGGGCCGGATCGGGATCCGCGCGACACGGCCTCGCTGTCGCGGCTGCGGGCGCTGGAGGGGCGGGACGCATCGCCCGATGACAGCGCGGCGGCGGATCCCGCTCGCGGGGAGTCGGACGGCGACGTGCCCGCGGACGGCGCGCCGCCCGTCGCATCACGCTCGCGCGCCCGGGATGCCCGCGGTCCCCGCATCCGCCCGCGTCTCGTCGCCGCCTGGGCCGCGTCGCTCGTGATCGTCGCGGTCGCCTCCGCCGGCGGGACCGCCTGGTGGCTGGGCGACGAACGCGGCACGGTCGCGATGCTCGAGCTGGAGCCGCCGCCGGTGCCCGACAACGCGACCTACCTGTCGGTCGACACGGGATCCATCGCCCCGGGCTCCCTGTTCGCCGCGTTCCACGGGATCTCGGTCGCCCGGATCCCCGTCCCCGACGCGACCACGGGCGCCGAGCGGACCTGCCTGGTGGCCGGTCCCGCGGGCCAGGACGGCTCGGTCGCCGGCGTGCCGGGCTGCGCGACGGGGACCGTCCCCGCGCGCACCGCCCTCGTGGTCACGGCCGACCAGCCCCAGGAGCTCCGCGACGCGTACCCCCTGGGCACCACGCTGACGTTCGAGCTGGATGGCGACGGCGAGACGGTCCGGGTCCGGACCGTCGGCGGCTGACGCCCCCCTCCCCGCCCGCGTCGAGACGTCGGCGTACCGAGTTCGACGGCGGCATGCGCCGGTCCAGCCGGATCCGCTAGGTTGTCCTCAGTTCGGGGAGCGCGCCTATCGGGGTGCCTCGTCTGGTTCGATTTCCGGAGCTCTCCACCACTCGCTCGTCTCGGCATTCCGGTGCCGAGCCCGCCGCGCCTCCCCCTAGGCTCGACGACCATGCCCTCCTCCTCGCGTCGCGCCCTCGTCCTCGGCGGGACCGGCGCGATCGGCGCCGCGACGGCCGAGCGGCTGGCGCGCGACGGCTGGTCCGTCGACGTGACCGGTCGCGATCCCGCCGCCATGCCAGGTGCGCTCACGGACCTCGGCGTCCGCTTCCACGCGCTCGACCGGGCAGACGCCCGCGGGATCGAGCGGCTGGTCGGCGACGGCGTCGACCTGCTCGTCGACCTCGTCGCGTTCACGGCGGCCGACATCGACGCGCTCGTCCCGGCGATGCGGGCGAGCGGATCCGTCGTCGTCGCGTCCTCCCGCGCCGTGTACGTCGACGCGGCGGGGAGGCACATCAACGGCGACGAGCCGCCGCGGTTCCCCGTCCCGATCCCCGAGCAGAACCCGACCCTCGCGCCCGCCGCGCCCGGCACGGACCCCTTCACGCGCGAGGGCTACGCGCCGTCGAAGGTCGCAGTGGAGCACGCGGCGCACGACACCGGCCTGCCGGTCACGGTGATCCGCCCCTCCAAGGTGCACGGCCCGTGGGCGAGGAACGCCCGAACGCGCGGCATCGTCGAGCGCATGCTCGCGGGCGCGGAGACCCTCGAGCTCGCCGACCGCGGCGCGTCCGTCGACCACCTCACCGCGGCGGCCAACGCGGCGGCGCTCATCGCGCGGGTCGCGGACGTGCCGGGCGCGCGCATCCTCAACGCCGCCGACCCGGATCCGCTGACGGCCGCCGAGATCGTCGCCGTCATCGCCGACGAGCTCGGCTGGCGCGGACGCGTCGTGCCGCTCGAGCCGGACGTCGACGGAGGCGCGCACCCGTGGGCCGCGGCGCACCCGATCGTGCTCGACACCCGCGCGTCGCTCGAGGTCGGCTACGCCCCCGTCGGCCCGGGCGCGGAGCTGCTGCGCGCCGAGGTCGCCTGGATCCGCGACGGCGAGCG
>NZ_QWGT01000145.1 GCF_003576405.1 Clavibacter lycopersici | reverse complement strand
CGCGGCGCCGAGGCCGACCCGCTCGCCGACGCCGCCTGGTCGCGCCTCGTGGGCAACGCCGCGCGCGCCGCGGTGATCACGCGCGAGGCGGGCTTCGAGCCGACCTTCCACCACCACGCGGGCACGTTCGTGGAGTCGCCCGAGGAGATCGACCGGTTCCTCGACCAGGTCGACATCGGGCTCACGCTCGACACCGGGCACCTCGTCATCGCGGGCGGCGACCCGCTGGCCGCGATCGCGCGCTGGGGCGGGCGGATCACCCACCTGCACCTCAAGGACGTCGACGGCGCCGAGCTCCGCCGCGTGCTCGCGGCGGGCGGCGGCATGCGCCAGGTGTGGTCGTCCGGCGCGTTCGCGGCGTTCGGCCGCGGCGACGTCGACCTCGCGAGCGTCATGACCGCGATCGAGGCCCAGGGGTACGACGGCTGGGTGGTCGTGGAGCAGGACGTGCTCAACGCGCCCGACGCCGACATCCGCCGCTTCCGGGCCGAGCGCACGGAGGACCAGCGCGTCAACCGCGAGGCCCTCCGCGCCTGGGCCTGACCGACACCCCACCCGCGCACCCGCACCACCACCACGAGACACGAGGACGCCGACATGCCCACGACCCCCCTGCGCTTCGGCCTGATCGGCACCGGCCGCATCGGCCAGGTCCACGCCGCGAACATCGCCGCCGATCCGGACGCCGAGCTCGCCTGGATCTGCGACCCCTTCCTCGACGGCGCCCGCGCGCTCTCGGCCCGCCTCGGCGGCCGCGTCACCGAGGACGCGGCAGAGATGATGGCGTCCGGCGGGATCGACGCGGTGCTCATCGCCTCGCCGACGCCCACGCACGTCGACCTCATCGCCCAGGCGATCGACCACGGCCTGCCCGTGCTCTGCGAGAAGCCCATCGACCTCGACATCGCCCGGGTGGACGCCCTCCTCCCCCGCGTGCTCGCGTCCGGCGTGCCCGTGGCGCTCGGCTTCAACCGCCGGTTCGACCCGGCGTTCGCGGAGGCGCGCGCCCGGGTCGCGGCGGGCGAGATCGGCGCGCTGGAGCAGCTGTCGATCACCAGCCGCGACCCGTCCGCGCCGCCCGCCGCCTACGTCGCGGTCTCCGGCGGGATCTTCCGCGACATGACCATCCACGACCTCGACATGGCGCGCGCCTTCCTGCCGGACATCGTCGAGGTGCAGGCGATCGGATCCACCACGTTCGACCCCGGCGCCCGCGAGCACGGCGACTTCGACACGGCGGTCGTGACGCTCCGCGCGTCCACCGGGGCCCTCGTCGTCATCACGAACTCGCGGCACAGCGCCGTCGGCTACGACCAGCGGATCGAGGCGTTCGGCGCGCTCGGCTCCCTGCAGGTCGCGAACGCGCTCACGAGCCTCGTCAGCGTCTCGACCGCCGCGAGCGTCGAGGGCAAGCCGCCCTACCAGGAGTTCTTCCTCGAGCGCTACGCCGCGGCGTACGTCGCCGAGCTGCGCGCCTTCATCCGCCTGGCGCGCGGCGAGGCCTCGGACAGTCCGACGTTCCAGGACGGCCGCGCGGCGCTCGTGCTCGCCGACGCGGCGCAGCGCTCGGCCGTCGAGCGCGTGGCGGTGCCCGTCTCGCTCTGAGCCCGGCGGCGCCGTCCGACCGACCGTGCGCGCGGTCGGTCGGACGTCGGCGCGCGCGGCGAGGCCGGCGAGGCGGCAGACTGGAGGGTCGGATCCGTCGGGCAGGCCGCCGGACGACAGCGGGTCACGACAGGGACCCGTCTTGTCAGCATGTGTTGACAAATGACGTCGGGCGGGACGATGATCGCCCCGACGACGACGTCCAGGACCCCGCTCGCGGGCGTCCGCCCGACAAGGAGCATTCGATGAAGAACAGATTCCTCGCCCCCCTCGGCCTCGCGGTCGCGGCCGGGTTCCTCCTCACCTCGTGTGCGGGCACCGGCCAGGAGGCCGCGCCCACCGCGGGCGGCGCGAGCGGCGGCGGCGACCTCACGTTCGCGGTCGTCACGCACTCCGGCCCGGGCGACGCCTTCTGGGATCGCGTGAAGTCCGGCGCCGAGACCGCCGGCGGCCAGTACGGCGCCACCGTCACCTACAACGCCGACCCGGATCCCGCCAAGCAGTCCCAGCTCATCGACAACGCGGTGGCGCAGGAGGTGAACGGCATCGTGGTCTCGATGGCGAACCCCGACGGCGTGAAGGACAGCGTCGAGAAGGCCGTGGCGGCGGGGATCCCCGTGGTGACCATCAACTCCGGGATCGAGCGCTCGGCCGAGTTCGGCGCCCTCACCCACATCGGCCAGAGCGAGACGGTCGCGGGCGAGGCGGTCGGCACGCGTCTGGGTGACGCGGGGCTCACGAACGTGCTCTGCGTGATCCAGGAGGCCGGCAACGTCGGGCTGGAGGAGCGCTGCTCCTCCGCGGCGAGCGCCTTCGGCGGCCAGATGGCGAACCTCCAGGTCGACGGCACGAACGACGCCGACGTGAAGGCGACCATCAAGTCGAAGCTGCAGGCGGATCCCTCCATCGACGGCGTGCTCACCCTCGGCGGCCAGTACGCGATCGACGCGGTCGGCGCGGTGGACGAGTCGGGCAGCGACGCGCAGATCGGCACGTTCGACCTCTCGGAGGACGTGGTCAGCGCGGTCGAGGCCGGCACCGTCCTGTTCGCGGTGGACCAGCAGCCGTACGTGCAGGGCTTCCTCGGGATCACCGCGCTCGACCTCTACGCCACGAACGGCAACGTCATCGGCGGCGGCCAGCCCGTCTACTCCGGCCCCGCGTTCGTGACGAAGGACAACGCCGCGCAGGTCGCCGAGTTCGCGAAGAACGGCACCCGCTAGCACGTCGGGCCGGGCGCACCCGAAGCGCCCGGCCCGCCGCTCGACCACCGCACCGCACGCCCCGCACGCATCGCCCCGCACCGCCCGACGCCCACCGAAGGAGCCCGCGTTGACCACGACGGACATCGTGACGATCGCCACGAGGCCGCGCCTCGAGAACAGGCCGATCCGCAAGATCCTCGCCCGGCCGGAGATCGGCGCCCTCGTGGCCGCCCTCGCCGTGCTGGTGTTCTTCTCCCTCTACACGCCGCAGTTCCTCACCCTCGCCGGCGCGGGTGTGTGGCTCGAGTCGGCATCGACCTTCGGGATCATGGCGGTCGCCGTCGCGATGCTCATGATCGGCGGCGAGTTCGACCTCTCCGCCGGCGTCATGACGGGCTTCTCCGCCCTCGTCGTCGGCATCCTGACCTCCCACTACGGCCTGAGCATCTGGGTCGCGGTGCTCGTCTCCCTCGCGGCGGCCCTCGCGATCGGCGCCCTCAACGGGTTCCTCGTGATGAAGACGGGCCTGCCGAGCTTCATCGTCACGCTCGGCACGTTCTTCGCGCTCGCGGGCGTCGACCTCGCCGTCACCAAGCTCATCACCGGCCAGGTGGCGATCCAGGGCATGACGAAGGTGCCGTCGTACGACCAGATCCAGCCGATCTTCGGCTCGTCGCTCGAGATCGGCGGCGGCAACTTCTACGTCTCGGTCGTGTGGTGGTTCCTGGTCGCTGCCGTCGCCACCTGGATCCTCCTGCGGACGCGCGCCGGCAACTGGATCTTCGCGGTCGGCGGCGCCAAGGAGTCCGCCCGCCAGGTGGGCGTCCCGGTCTTCAAGACCAAGGTCGGCCTCTTCATGGGCACCGCGGGCGCGGCCTGGCTCGTCGGCATGATCTCGCTGTTCCGCACCTCCACGGTGCAGGCGAACACGGGCGTCGGCCAGGAGTTCATCTACATCATCTGCGCGGTCGTCGGCGGCTGCCTGCTGACGGGCGGCTTCGGCTCGGCCATCGGCGCGGCGCTCGGCGCGCTGATCTACGGCATGGTCTTCCAGGGCATCACGTTCGCCCAGTGGGACACGAACTGGCTCCGCACGGTGCTCGGCGGCATGCTCCTCGCGGCGGTGCTCCTCAACGACCTGGTGCGCAAGCGGGCGGGAGGCGGACGATGACCGCGGAGACGACCCCCACCGCGGGATCCGAGCCCCTCGCGGGCGCGATCCAGGGTGCCGCCGAGGAGGCCGGCGGCCGCCCGACTCCCCCGCTGCCGCCCGCCGGCACGACCATCCTCGAGGTCCGCGACATCGGCAAGAGCTACGGCGCCGTGAACGCGCTCACGGGCGTCTCGACCGTGGTCACCGCCGGCCAGGTCACGTGCGTGCTCGGCGACAACGGCGCCGGCAAGTCGACCTTCATCAAGATGCTCGCGGGCGTGCACGCGCCGAGCGAGGGCACGATGCTCCTCGACGGCGAGCCCGTGACGCTCGGGTCCCCGCGCGCCGCCCTCCAGGCCGGCATCGCCACCGTGTACCAGGACCTCGCGGTCGTGCCGCTCATGCCCGTGTGGCGGAACTTCTTCCTCGGCTCCGAGATCACGAAGGGCAAGGGGCCGTTCCGCCGCCTCGACGTGAAGGCGATGAAGGCCGTCACGCACGAGCAGCTCGCGCAGATGGGCATCGACCTGCGCGACGTCGACCAGCCCATCGGCACGCTGTCCGGCGGCGAGCGCCAGTGCGTCGCCATCGCCCGGGCCGTGCACTTCGGCGCGCGCGTGCTGATCCTCGACGAGCCCACCGCGGCCCTCGGCGTGAAGCAGTCGGGCGTCGTGCTGCGCTACATCGCCCGGTCGCGCGACCGCGGGCTCGGCGTGGTCTTCATCACGCACAACCCGCACCACGCGTTCCCGGTGGGCGACCGGTTCCTGCTGCTCAACCGCGGATCCAGCCTCGGCACGTTCGAGAAGGACGAGATCACCCTCGGCGAGCTGACGAGCCTGATGGCGGGCGGCGCCGAGCTCGACTCGCTGGCGCACGAGCTCGCGCGGGACCCGGGCACGGACGCAGGCGCGCCCGCGGAGGGCCGCTGAACCGCCGCATGCCAGGATGAGGCGTTGACCTGACCTACGAGGGAGCGATCCACGTGACGCAACCGGAGCAGATCCTGCCCCCCGACCTGTTCCTCGCGCTCGACCGCTCCGGCCCGGTCCCCCTCTACTACCAGGTGGCCAACCTGCTCGAGACGGCGATCCACGACGGCACGCTGCCCGCGGGTGCCCGGCTCGAGAACGAGATCGCGCTCGGCAACCGGCTCGGGCTCTCGCGCCCCACCATCCGCCGGGCGATCCAGGACCTCGTCGACAAGGGCCTGCTCGTGCGCCGCCGCGGCATCGGCACGCAGGTCGTCCACGGCCGGGTCACCCGCAACGTCGAGCTCACGAGCCTCTACGAGGACCTCGAGCGGCAGGGCCAGGCGCCGGCCACGCGGATGCTCTCGTCGTCGCGCGGCGAGGCCGACGAGAGGATCGCGGAGTCGCTCGGCGTCGAGGTCGGCAGCCCCGTGCTGCACCTCACCCGGCTGCGGTCGGCCGACGGCGTGCCGCTCGCGATCCTCGACAACGTGCTCCCGGAGCCGTTCGTCGACCTCGACCCCGAGGAGCTCGCCACGCACGGGCTGTACCAGCTGCTGCGCGGCCGCGGCGTGATCATGCGGGTCGCGAAGCAGCGCATCGGCGCCCGCGCGGCCACCGCATCCGAGGCGCGCCTCCTCGACCTGCCGCGCGGCGGGGCCGTGCTCACGATGTCGCGCACCGCCTTCGACAGCTCGGGTCGCGCCGTCGAGCACGGCCAGCACTGCTACCGCCCGGACCTGTACTCGTTCGAGATCACGCTCGTCGACAGGTAGGCGCGCGTAGCGGATCGGACGCGGAGAGGTCAAGGCCCGGGCCGGATCCCGCGTCCTCGCGCGATCGTCATTACGGTCGCCTGAAGGATCGTGTACCCGCACGTACCCGAAGGAGACCGTGGCCGCCCCCTGCCCCCGTGGGTCGTGGCCGCGGGATCCCGCCCGCAGCGGACCCGGACGACGCCGCGGGAGGAGCCCGGGACGACGCCTGACCCCCCGCGTCGTCCCGGGCTCCCACGCGTCCGGATCCGTCGACCCGTAGGCGAAGGATCCAATATCCTATAGGATCTCCTCACGTGCTCGATGAGGAGGACACACGGATGACCCGGCTCTGGAACGACCCCGCGGACTTCGCCGACGACATGACGGCGGGCTTCGTGCGCGCCAACGGCCGGTGGGTCCGGAGGGTGCACGGCGGCGTCTCCCGCTCCACCCGATCGGCCGAGCCCGAGGTGGCGGTCGTCATCGGCGGCGGCTCCGGCCACTACCCCGCGTTCGGCGGGCTCGTCGGACCGGGCCTCGCGCACGGCGCCGCGATGGGCAACCTGTTCGCGTCGCCGTCCGCGCACCAGGTGGAGTCGGTGATCCGCTCCAGCGAGCAGGGCCGCGGCGCGCTCCTCCTCTACGGGAACTACGCCGGCGACGTGCTGCACTTCGACGACGCGCAGGAGCGCGTGCGGGGCGACGGCATCGACTGCCGCACCGTGGTCGTGACCGACGACATCTTCAGCGCCACGCCCGACGAGCAGGCCAAGCGCCGCGGGATCGCGGGCGACCTCACGGTCTTCAAGGCGGCGGGCGCCGCGTCCGCAGCGGGCTACGACCTCGACGACACCGAGCGCGTCGCCCGGCTCGCCAACGCGCGCACCCGCTCGATGGGCGTCGCGTTCACGGGCTGCACGCTGCCCGGCGCCGACGAGCCGCTGTTCTCGGTGCCGGAGGGGCGCATGGCGATCGGGCTCGGGATCCACGGCGAGCCCGGCATCGACGAGACGGACATCCCGTCCGCCGACGGCCTCGCCGAGCTGTTCGTGACGCACCTGCTCGCCGAGGCCGAGGTCCCGGACGGAGTGACGGTGCGCGGCGCCCGCGTCGTGCCCGTGCTCAACGGCCTCGGATCCGTGAAGAACGAGGAGCTGTTCGTCGTGTTCACGCGCGTCGCGGATCTGCTCGAGGAGGCCGGAGTCACGCTCGTGGATCCGCAGGTCGGCGAGTTCTGCACCAGCTTCGACATGGCGGGCGCGTCCCTCACGCTGTTCTGGCTCGACGACGAGCTCGAGCGGCTGTGGACCGCGCCCGCCGACACCCCGGCGTTCCGCAGCGGCGCCTTCGACGGATCCGCGCTGCAGCAGGTCGACGCGCGCGAGGACGACGAGGTCGACGCCGCGATCCCGGACGCCACCGAGGCGTCGCAGGCCGCGGCCGCGCGCGTCGCCGCCGCGCTCGACGCCGTGTACGCGGTCGTCGCG
>NZ_QWGT01000144.1 GCF_003576405.1 Clavibacter lycopersici | reverse complement strand
CCGCGCGGCCGGCATCGACGTGACCGTCGTGCCCGAGGCGTCCCCGGATCCGCGCGCCTCCGCCGACGCGGTGGCCGCCCTGCACGACGCGGGCGCGACGAGCACCATCGCCGTCGGCGCCGCCTACGCGGACGACGCCTCGCTCGAGGGCCGGATCCGCACGGCCGCCACGGGCGACCAGCTGCCGGGCGGCGGCCAGCTCGTCCTGCCGGGCAAGCGCTACGTCGCGCTCTACGGCGCCGCCGGGACGGGCGCCCTCGGCGTGCTCGGCGAGCAGGGCCCAGCGGACGCCGTGGCGCGGGCGAAGGCGCAGGCCGCGGAGTACCAGCCGTACTCCGACGAGCCCGTGATCCCCATGTTCGAGCTGATCGCGACGGTGGCCGCGGGCAGCGCGGGCCCGGACGGCGACTACTCCAACGAGGTGCCCGTCGAGACCCTGCAGCCGTGGATCGACGCGGCCCGGGACGCGGGCGTCTACGTCGTCATCGACCTGCAGCCGGGTCGCACCGACTTCCTCACGCAGGCGAAGCGCTACGAGTCCGTGCTCGCGCAGCCGAACGTGGGTCTGGCGCTCGACCCCGAATGGCGCCTCGGCCCCGACCAGGTGCCGCTGAAGCAGATCGGCAGCGTCTCCGCGGCCGAGGTCGACGCGACCACCGACTGGCTCGCGGGCCTCGTGCGCGAGGACGGGCTGCCGCAGAAGATGCTCGTGCTGCACCAGTTCCGGCTCAGCATGATCCAGGACCGCGCGTCGCTCGACATGTCGCACCCGGAGCTCGCGATGCTCGTCCACGCGGACGGCCAGGGCGGCCAGCCGGACAAGCAGGCCACCTGGCGCGCCCTGCACGCCGACGCGCCCGCCGGCCTCGCGTGGGGCTGGAAGAACTTCATCGACGAGGACACGCCGATGCTGACGCCCGAGCAGACCATGCGCGACGTCTCGCCCGTCCCGGACCTCGTCACCTACCAGTAGCGGCGACGGTCATGGGCGTCAGGACTCGGTGACGACGCCCCGGTCCACGTGCCAGTGCCGGTCGAGGCGGACCGCGTCGAGCATCCGCCGGTCGTGCGTGACGAGCAGGAGCGTGCGGTCGTAGCCCTCGAGCGCCTGCTCCAGCTGCTCGATGGCGGGCAGGTCGAGGTGGTTGGTCGGCTCGTCGAGCACGAGCATGTTCACGCCGCGCGCCTGGAGGAGCGCGAGCCCCGCGCGGGTCCGCTCGCCGGGCGAGAGGCCGTCGACGGGACGCGTGACGTGGTCGGCCCGCAGGCCGAACTTCGCGAGCAGCGTGCGGACCTCGGCGGGCGACATGTCCGGCACCTGCTCCGCGAACGACTCGGCGAGCGGCGTGTCGCCCCGGAGGGCCTGGCGGGCCTGGTCGATCTCGCCGACCTGGACGCTCCGGCCGGCCGAGGCCTCCCCGGTGTCCGGGACGACGCGGCCGAGGATCAGCCCGAGCAGCGTCGACTTCCCGGCGCCGTTCGGCCCGGTGATCCCGATGCGATCGCCGCCGTCCACCTGCAGCGACACGGGACCGAGGGTGAAGCCGCCGCGGGTCACGGTGGCCTCGCGCAGAGTCGCGACCACGGCGCTCGATCGCGGCGCCTGCCCGATGGTGAAGGCGAGCTCCCACTCCTTGCGCGGCTCCTCGACCTCCTCGAGGCGGGCGATGCGGCTCTCCATCTGTCGGACCTTCTGGCCCTGCTTCTCGCTGGACTCCGCCGACGCCTTCCGGCGGATCTTGTCGTTGTCGGGCGCCTTGCGCATCGCGTTGCGGACGCCCTGCGACGACCACTCGCGCTGCGTGCGGGCGCGGGCGACGAGGTCGGCCTTGGTGTCGGCGAACTGCTCGTACGCGTCGCGCGCGTGTCGGCGCGCGACCTGGCGCTCCTCGAGGAACGCGTCGTAGCCGCCCTCGTAGACGCGCACGCTGTCCTGCGCGAGGTCGAGCTCGACGACGGTGGTGACGCAGCGCGCGAGGAACTCACGGTCGTGCGACACGAGCACGACGCCGCCGCGGAGGCCGCGCACGAAGGACTCCAGCCGGGCGAGGCCGTCGAGGTCGAGGTCGTTGGTGGGCTCGTCGAGGAGCACGACGTCGAAGCGGCTGAGGAGCAGCGCGGCGAGGGCGACGCGCGCGGCCTGGCCGCCGGAGAGGCCCGCGGTCGGGAGCGCGGGATCCAGGTCGAGGCCGAGCTCCGCGAGCGTCACGGGGATGCGTTCGTCGAGGTCGGCCGCGCCGCTCGCCATCCAGCGGTCGAGCGCGGTGGCGTACGCGTCGTCGGCGCCGGGGAGGCCCTCGCCGAGGGCGACCGCCGTGCGGTCCAGCTCGGCCGAGGCCTCCGCGCACCCGGTGCGGCGGGCGACGTAGCCCGCGACCGTCTCCCCCGGGATCCGCTCGTGCTCCTGCGGCAGCCAGCCGACGAACGCATCGGCGGGCGAGAGCAGCACGCGGCCGTCCTGGGGCGCGTCGACTCCGGCGAGGAGCCGCAGCAGCGTGCTCTTGCCCGCGCCGTTCGCGCCGACGAGGCCGACGACGTCCCCGGGCGCGACCGTCAGGTCGAGCCCGGAGAACAGCGTGCGGTGCCCGTGGCCTCCGGCGAGGCCGCGGGCGACGAGGGTCGCGGTCACGAGGCCTGCGCGCGCTCCAGCACGAGCTCGCGGACGCGTGCCGCGTCCGCCTGGCCGCGCATGGCCTTCATGACCGCGCCGATGACGGCGCCCGCGGCCTGGACCTTGCCGTCGCGGATCTTCGCGAGCACGTCGGGCTGCGCCTGGAGGGCCTCGTCGATGGCCGCGATGAGCGGCCCGTCGTCGGACACGACGGCGAGGCCGCGGGCGTCCACGACCTCCTGCGCCGTGCCCTCGCCGTCGATGACGCCCTCGATCACGTCGCGCGCGAGGCGGTTGGTGAGCGTGCCGGACTCGACGAGCTCGATGACGGACGCGACCTGCTCCGCGGTGATGAGCGTCGCCGCGTCCACGCCGCGCGCGTTGGCGATGCGGGCGATCTCCCCCGTCCACCACTTGCGCGCAGCCTGCGGTGCCGCGCCCGCCTCGACCGTGTCCACGAGCTCGGTGAGGAGCCCGGAGTTCACGACGTCCTGGAACTCCAGGTCCGTGAAGCCCCACTCCGCCTTCAGCCGGCGGCGGCGGATCGCGGGCGCCTCGGGCAGGGCCGCCCGCAGCTCCGCGATCAGCTCCGCGCTCGGCTGCACGGGCAGCAGGTCGGGCTCCGGGAAGTAGCGGTAGTCGTCGGCGTCGCTCTTCGGGCGCCCGGCCGAGGTGCGGCCGGTGTCCTCGTGCCAGTGGCGCGTCTCCTGCGTGATCGTGCCGCCGGCGGCGAGGATCGCCGCCTGGCGCTGGATCTCGTAGCGGATGGCGCGCTCGACGCTGCGGAGCGAGTTGACGTTCTTCGTCTCCGTGCGGGTGCCGAGCTTCCCGGATCCGCGCGGGCTCAGCGAGATGTTCGCGTCGCAGCGGAGGTTGCCGCGCTCCATCTTCGCGTCCGAGATGCCGAGCGCCACGACGATGTCGCGGATGGTCGACACGTACGCCTTCGCGAGCTCGGGCGCCTCGCCTTCCGCGCCGTAGATGATGTCGGTGACGATCTCCACGAGCGGCACACCCGCCCGGTTGTAGTCGACGAGCGAGTGGTCGGCGCCCTGGATCCGGCCCGTCGCGCCGCCCACGTGCGTGAGCTTCCCGGCGTCCTCCTCCATGTGCGCGCGCTCGATCGGCACCGTCACGATGCGGCCGTCGGGCATCTCCACCTCGACGGATCCGCGGAACGCGATGGGCTCGTCGAACTGGCTGATCTGGTAGTTCTTCGCGAGGTCCGGGTAGAAGTAGTTCTTCCGGGCGAAGCGCGAGCTCGGCGCGATCTCGCAGCCGAGCGCGAGGCCCAGGCTGATCGAGTGCTTGACGGCCTGCTCGTTCACCACGGGCAGCGAGCCGGGGAGCCCGAGGTCCACCGGCGTGATGTTGGTGTTGGGCTCGCCGCCGAAGAAGTTCGGGGCGTCGGAGAACATCTTCGTGCGCGTGTTCAGCTCCACGTGCACCTCGAACCCGAGGACGGGCTCGAACATCTCGATGGCCTTGTCGTAGTCCATCAGCTCTGCCTTGGCCATCAGTGCGTGTCTCCGTCCGTGGTGCGCGTCGCGGCGCGCGCGAGCTCGGGTGCCTGGGCGAGCAGGGGTCCGCCCCACTGCCGCTCGAGGATCCCCTCGAGCGCGGCGCCGACCGTGTAGAGGCGCGCGTCCTCGCGGGCGGGCGCCATGAACTGGATCCCGACGGGCAGGCCGTCCTCCGGCGCGAGGCCGATCGGGAGGCCGATGCCGGGGACGCCCGCGAGGTTCGCGGGGATCGTCGTGAGGTCGTTGAGGTACATGGCCAGCGGGTCGTCGAGCTTCTCGCCGAGCTTGAACGCCGTGGTGGGCGCGCTCGGCGTGACGAGCACGTCGACCTGCTGGAAGGCGGCGTCGAAGTCGCGCTGGATGAGCGTGCGCACCTTCTGCGCGCTGCCGTAGTACGCGTCGTAGTAGCCGGCGCTCAGCGCGTAGGTGCCGAGGATGATGCGGCGCTTGACCTCGGGGCCGAAGCCGGCCTCGCGGGTCGCGGCCATGACGTCCTCGACCGTGCCGCCGCCTGCCGGGTTGACCCGGAGGCCGAAGCGCACCGAGTCGAACTTGGCGAGGTTGCTCGACGCCTCCGCGGGGAGGATCAGGTAGTACGCGGCGATGGCGTGCTCGAAGTTCGGCGCGGAGACCTCGACGATCTCGGCGCCGGCCCGCTCGAGCAGGTCGAGCGCCTCGCGGAAGCGCTGCGTGACGCCGGCCTGGAAGCCCTCGCCGTCGAGCTGCTTCACGACGCCGATGCGGAGGCCCTCGACGGATCCCTCGCGCTGCCCGGCGCGTGCGGCCTCGGCGAACGAGGGCCACGCGTCGGTGAGCGACGTGGAGTCGCGCGGGTCGTGGCCGCCGATCACGTCGTGCACGAGCGCCGAGTCGAGCACCGTGCGGGAGACGGGGCCGACCTGGTCGAGGCTGGACGCGAGCGCGATCGCGCCGTAGCGGCTCACGCCGCCGTACGTGGGCTTGACGCCGACGGATCCGGTGACCGCCGCGGGCTGCCGGATGGAGCCGCCGGTGTCGGAGCCGAGCGCGACGGGCGCCTCGAACGCGGCGACCGCGGCCGCGGATCCGCCGCCCGAGCCGCCGGGGATGCGGTCGAGGTCCCACGGGTTGTGGGTCGCGCCGAACGCGGAGTGCTCGGTGGACGATCCCATCGCGAACTCGTCCATGTTGGTCTTGCCGAGCGGCACGAGGCCGGCCGCGCGGAGGCGCTGCACGACGGTGGCGTCGTACGGCGGGGTCCAGCCCTCGAGCATGCGCGAGCCCGCGGTGGACGGCATGTCGATGGTGCAGAGCACGTCCTTGATGGCGATGGGCACGCCGGCGAGCGGGCCGAGCGGTGCGCCGTCGGCGCGCTGGGCGTCGATCTCGGCGGCGCGCCCGAGCGCGCGTTCCCCGGAGACGTGGAGGAACGCGTGGACGTCGCCGTCGACGTGGTCGATGCGGTCGAGGTGGGCGCGCACGGCGTCGACGCTCGACACCTCGCGGGAGGCGAGGCGGTCGGCGAGGTCGGCGGCGCTGAGGCGCGTGAGGTCGTCGGTCATGGTGCTCCTACTGCTCTTCGCCGAGGATCGCGGACACCTTGAAGCGGGATCCGTCGTGCTCGGGTGCGCCCTGGAGCGCCTGGGCGGTGGTGAGGGTCTCGCCCGGCACATCGGGCCGGTAGACGTTGACCAGCGGGATCGGGTGGCTCGTCGCCGGGACGTCGGGGCCCGCGACCGCGGTGACCTTGGCGACCGACTCGACGATGAGGCCGAGCTCGGTCGTGAGCTGGTCGATCTCCTCCGGGCTCAGGCGGATGCGCGCGAGGCCGGCGAGGTGCTCCACCTGCTCCCGGCTGATCTGCTCCGTGGGGGTCGGCGCCTGCGAGTACGGCGCCTGGGGGGTCTCGTCCCCGCTGGTCGCGTCGGCGGGCTCGGGCCGGGTGTCGGGCATGCGTCTCCAAAGGACTGTGTGCGGGGGTACCGGGAGATTCTATTAGCGTGACCCCCATGCCCACCGCAGCCCGGATCCCCGCCCGACCCCGATCCGGACGCACCCGCGGGACCGTCGCCGCCGCCGTCGCGGCCCTCGCGCTCGTCCCCCTGGCCGGGTGCGCGCCCGTCAGCGACGTGCGCGGGAACTGGCACCTCGTCGCCGGGTCCGACTCCGCGGGCGACCTCGGCGTGGGCGACGCGCTCATCACGATGCGCGTGGGCGGCGGCCAGGTCAGCGGCCGCGGGCCCTGCAACGACTACTCCGGCCCGATGGCCGAGCAGGGCGACGGCATGCTCCGCGGGGTCGTCCCGGGCACGCTCCCGTGCGAGGACGGCGGGCTCGAGGCCCGCTACCTCCACGACCTCGTGGAGGTCTCGTCGCTGCGGGTGGACGACGGCCGCCTCGTCGCGACGGGACCCGACGACGTGCGCCTGGAGTACGCCGAGCGCAGCCGCGGCTGACCCGGCCGCCTGCCACCGCGCGCGCCGGCCTGCCGCCCGCCGCTACCTCCCGCTGGCGTCCGCGTGGACGTCGCGCTCGACCGGCTGGTCGATCCCGATGAGCGCGAGGTTCCGGAAGGACTCCGTGCCGCGGTCGAAGTAGCTGTTGTGCCCGACGACGCCCGCGAGCGAACCGTCGGCCGAGACGCCCGCCGACCCGCCCGTGCCGGTGACGCCGAAGTGCGCCGCCCCGAACGACGCGCTGCCCGGGTCCGACCCGAAGTACGACGAGCCGACCACCGGGTCCCCCGGGGCCTCGCCCACGAAGACGCGCCCCGCGGGCACGTCCAGCTGCCCGGCGTCGCGCACCGCGCCGCCCGGCGACCCGACCACGGCGAGCGCGTCCACGGACGCCCGGCCGCTCGAGAGCGCGAGCAGGGCCGCGGTCGACCCGTAGGAGTGGGCGATGACCGTGAGGTACGGCGGGTCGTCGCGGCGCAGGCCCTGGATGCCCTGGATCGCGCCCTCGAGGTGGTCGGCGCCCTCGTGCGCGAGGTCGAGGGACTGGATGCCCAGCAGGTCGGGCGTGCGGTAGCCGATCCAGGAGATGGTCGCGACGCCGCCCGCGTCGGCCCCCGCGCCGAGGAGCGTCG
>NZ_QWGT01000143.1 GCF_003576405.1 Clavibacter lycopersici | reverse complement strand
CCCTCGCGCGCGGCGGGGGACCCGGCCCAGCGCTGGCCCGCGGGCACGCGCCCGAAGACGGCCGAGCCCGGCGCGATCTCCGCGCCCTTGCCGATGCGCGTGCCCGGCAGCAGCGTCGAGCGCGTGCCGACGGTGGAACCCGCGCCGATGCGGATCGCGCCGACGCGCACGGTGTCGCCGTCGATCCAGTATCCGGAGAGGTCGACCTCGGGCTCGACCGACGCGCCCCGGCCGATGCGGAGCATGCCCGTGACGGGCGGCAGCGTGTGCAGGTCCACGTCGTCGGCGATGCGCGCGCCGAGCGCCCGCGCGTAGTAGGTGATCCACGGCGCACCCGCGAGCCCGACCGCACCGATCTGCTGCGCGATCTGCTCGGCCAGCCAGATCCGCAGGTGCCAGCGGCCGCCGCGCGGGTGGTCGCCCGGCTGGAGCCCGCGGAGGAGCAGGCGCGCGGCGACGGCGGAGATCGCCATGCGGCCGAACGGCGTCGCGAAGAGGAGGAGGCCGGGGATCAGCAGCCAGAGCGGGACGGACGGCAGCGCGTCGAATCCGCCGAGCGGGCGCAGCAGCGCGCTCGCCGTGAGCAGCAGCGCGAGCCAGCGGAGGCTCTGCAGGGCGAGCAGGGGCGCGCCGAGGAGGGTCTGGATCCACTGCGTGCGGCGGGGCGTCGGCGTCACGTCCACGCGCGGCCCGCTGCGCTCCGCCCGCGGCGCGCGCCCGGCGATCGCCGCCTGCATCGCGCCGAGGCGCGGGTGCGCGTACACGTCGGCGACCGTGAACTCGGGGTCGATCGCGCGGATCCGCGCTACGAGCTGGGCGGCCGACAGGGATCCGCCGCCCAGGTCGAAGAAGTTCGCGTCGGCGCTCGTGACGGGCGTGCCGAGCGCGGCCGACCACATCTCCGCGAGCGGCCGCAGCTCGGCGTCGAGGTCGGCGCCGTCGTCGCCCGCGGCGCCCGGGAGCGGCCAGGGGAGCGCGGCCCTGTCGACCTTGCCGGACGTGCGCGTCGGCAGCGACTCGACCACGCCGATGAGCGGCACGAGCGCGGCCGGCAGCGCGACGCGGAGGCGCTGCACGGCGTCCTCGCGCGAGAAGGTCGCGGGATCCCGTGGGACGAGGTAGCCGACGAGCACCGGGTTGCCCGCGCCCGTGGTCTGCACCGCGACCGCCGCGCCCTGCACGTCGTCGAGCGCCTGCAGCGCCGACTCGATCTCGCCCAGCTCGATGCGCCGGCCGCCGACCTTCACCTGGTCGTCGGCGCGGCCCTGGAAGACGAG
Organism: Clavibacter lycopersici; assembly: GCF_003576405.1. Taxonomy (GTDB): domain Bacteria; phylum Actinomycetota; class Actinomycetes; order Actinomycetales; family Microbacteriaceae; genus Clavibacter; species Clavibacter lycopersici. The sequence continues at coordinate 5,969 of NZ_QWGT01000143.1, read as the reverse complement.
GCCCTCCGCCTCGAAGCGCACGAGGTCGCCCGAGCGGTAGGCGCGGTCCCAGCCGAGCGCGGGGAAGGGGGCGTACTTCTCGGCGTCCTTGGCGGGATCCAGGTAGCGGGCCAGCCCGACCCCGCCGATGATCAGCTCGCCCACGCCGCCCTCGGGCACGCGCGCGCCCTCGGGGTCGACGACCGCGAGGGTCCAGCCGTCGAGCGGCAGGCCGATGCGCACGGGACCGGGACCACCGAGCGGGGCAGCGCACGCGACGACGGTGGCCTCGGTCGGGCCGTACGTGTTCCAGACCTCGCGCCCGTCGGTCGCGAGGCGCTGGCCGAGCTCGGGCGGGCACGCCTCGCCGCCGAAGATCAGCAGCCGCACGTTCTCGAGCGACTCCGCGGGCCACAGCGCCGCGAGCGTCGGCACGGTGGACACGATCGTCACGCCGTGCGTCGTGAGCCAGGGCCCGAGGTCCATGCCGCTGCGGACGAGGCTCCGCGGCGCCGGCACGAGGCACGCGCCGTGGCGCCAGGCGAGCCACATCTCCTCGCAGCTGGCGTCGAACGCGACCGATAGGCCCGCGAGCACGCGGTCGCCCGGGCCGATCGGCTCGTCCTGGAGGAAGAGGCGCGCCTCCGCGTCGACGAAGGCCGCGGCCGAGCGGTGGGAGACGGCGACGCCCTTGGGGGTGCCGGTGGATCCGGAGGTGAAGATGATCCACGCGTCGTCCTCGGGCGCGGGCGGCGCGACGAGCGGCAGCGCGGAGGTGGATGCGTGCGCGGCGGCGGCGGGGAGGATGCGGAGCGCGGCAGCATCGGCCGTCTCGGCGGCGTCCGCGACGCGCGGCGCGTACTCGCCCGTGCCGGTCACGACGCCCGCGACTCGGGCCTCGCCGAACACCAGCCAGGCGCGCTCGTCGGGGTCGTCCGCGTCCACGGGCACGTACGCGGCGCCCGCCGCCAGCACGCCGAGCACCGTGATGTAGAGGTCGCGGGATCCCGACGGCATGCGGATCCCGACCCGGTCGCCCTTCCCCACGCCCGCGTCCCGCAGCGACGCGGCCACCTGCACCACGCGCGCCATGAGCTCGCGGTAGCTGAGGGCGCCGTCGGCGTCCTGGATCGCGGACGCGTCGGGGTGCGCGGCGACCGTCGCCCGGAGCACGTCGACCAGCGTCCGCGGTGCCGTGACGGCGTCGGCCCGGTCGAGCACGCGCTGGGCGTCGTCGTGCGGCGTCGCCGCCTCCGGGGAGGACTCGAGCATGTGGTCTCCGTTCGGATCGTGCGGCGTGCGTACTGTCGGGCCTCGGGGTGAACGGGAGGTGGACGCGCGGCGACCCGGCGTCGCCGCCGTGCCCGCGGGATCCGTCAGCCGGCCGCGAGCGCCTCGTCGACCACGCGCCGCGCCTCGTCGTCGGCCACGCCGAGCCGTCCCGCGAGCTGCGCGTACGCGACGGCCGCCGCCCGGAGCGCCTGCGGCACCTCGTCCTGGGCGGCGACGAACGACCCGGCGCGGCCGCGCGTCTCGATCACCCCGTCGGCCTCGAGCTCCTTGTACGCCCGCGCCACGGTGTTCACCGCGACGCCCGTCTGCTCCGCGAGCGCCCGCACGGTCGGCAGCCGCGCGCCGATCGGCAGCTCGCCGTCGGCGGCCCGGCGCGCGACCTCCGCGCGGAGCTGCTCGTAGGGCGGGGTCGTGGAGCCCGGGTCGATGCGGTAGCCGGGCGCGGGATCCATGGGCCGAGGCTAGCGAGGCGGGGATGGCCGGCGGGCGCGACATGCACGGCGGCGGGCGCTCGCGCACGTCCGGGAGGGGGAGGATGGGGGAGCGGCGCATCGGCCGCCGACGGGAGGATCCGCATGTCCGAGCTCGAGCTGATCACGATGTGGTCGCGCGCCCGCAAGCAGATGATCACGAGCCAGCTCGGCCCGATCTTCCTGCTCACCTCCACGGTGGTCCTGCTCCGCACGGGCCTCGCCGACGCCGACCTCGGCACGCGCCTCGCGGCGGCGCTCATCCTCCTCGCGACGGGCGTGCTCGGATCCGCCGTCCAGTTCTCCGTCAACTCGCAGGCCATCGCCATCGCCCGCGACCTCCGCGACCAGGGCGCGACCTCGCACGCGGCCCGCGCCGTCGTCGCCTCCGAGGGCCTCACGAACCTGATCCGCTACGTGATCCCGGCCCTCTTCGTCGTCATCTACGTCGTGATCCTGGTGGCGCTCTTCGCCTAGCGCCCGCCGCTACTCCAGCGTCCGGTTCACCAGCCGCGACAGCACGATCGCGCTGCGCGTGTGGTCGACGTTCGGGGCGAGGCGCACCTTCTCGAGGGCGTCCTCGAGGCTCGGGATGTCGCGGGAGCGGATCCGCACGATGGCGTCGGCGTCGCCCGTGACGGTGCCCGCGTCGACGACCTCGGGCACGCCCTGCAGGATCCGGCGCAGCTCGTCGGGCGCGACCGTCCCGCGGCAGAACAGCTCCACGTAGGCCTCGGTGCTGAGGCCGTCGACCGCAGGGTCGACCTGGATGGTGAAGCCGCGGATCACGCCGTCGGCCACCAGCCGGTCGACCCGCCGCTTCACCGCGCTGGCCGAGAGGCCCACCGTCCCGCCGATGTCGCCGTAGCCGGCCCGCCCGTTCTGGCGGAGGAGGTCGATGATCCGGTGGTCCAGGTTGTCCATGCTCCGAGCCTATGGCGGGATCGTGCGCCGACCGGGGGCCTGACGCGCGGAATCCGCGTGGCGCCGGGATGAACGAGCGTGATCCGCGTGCCAGGCTGTCCGGAAGGCGTCCCCTCGGGGCTCTGGGACATCGTCCGCCTCCACGACCGCGCCGCGAGGCGCGCCGCACGAAGCAGGAGCACCATGCCCTCCACCCTCTCCCGACCCGCGGACGCAGCGTCCGCCCGCACCCCCGTCGCCAAGCGCGTGCTCATGTGCCGGCCCGACCACTTCGACGTGGTCTACAAGATCAACCCGTGGATGGACCCCGCCATCCCGACCGACACGTCGCTCGCCGTCCGCCAGTGGCAGACGCTGTACGACACGTACGTGGGCCTCGGCTTCCAGGTCGAGCTCATCGACGGCATCGAGGGCCTGCCGGACATGGTCTACGCGGCCAACGGCGGCTTCACGCTCGACGGCATCGCGTACGGCGCGGCCTTCCAGCACGCGGAGCGCCAGCCCGAGGGCCCCGCGTACATGGACTGGTTCCGCCAGGCCGGCTTCGACGTGCGCGTGCCCGAGGAGATCAACGAGGGCGAGGGCGACATCCTGCTCGTCGGCGACACGATCTTCGCCGGCACCGGCTTCCGCAGCGACAGCACCAGCCACGCCGAGGTGGCCCGCATCTTCGACCGCGAGGTCGTGACCCTGCACCTGGTGGACCCGAGCTTCTACCACCTCGACACCGCGATCGCGGTGCTCGACGACACGAACATCGCGTACCTGCCGAGCGCCTTCGACGCCAGGAGCCTCGACGAGATCGAGCGCCGCTTCCCCGACGCGGTCGAGGTCAGCGCGGAGGACGCGTCGATCCTCGGCCTCAACTCCTACAGCGACGGGTACAACGTCGTCATCGCGGAGAAGGCCGTGGGCTTCGAGGCGTCGCTGCGCGAGCGCGGCTACAACCCCATCGGCGTCGACCTCTCCGAGCTGCTGCTCGGCGGCGGCGGCGTGAAGTGCTGCACCCTCGAGCTGCGACAGTGATCGACGAGACGAAGGCGACGCCCATGACCGACACCATCGACCGCCCCGCCGCCTCCGAGGCCGGCGCCCTGGCGATCCACGCCGAGGAGGCGCACGCCGCGCACAACTACCACCCGCTGCCCGTCGTGGTCGCGTCCGGGCAGGGCGCGTGGGTCACCGACCTCGACGGCCGGCGCCTGCTCGACTGCCTCGCCGCCTACTCGGCCGTGAACTTCGGGCACTCGCACCCGGAGCTCGTGCGGGTCGCGACCGAGCAGCTCGGGCGGATCACGCTCACGAGCCGCGCGTTCCACAACGACAAGCTGGGGCCCTTCGTCACGGCGCTCGCGGAGCTCGCGGGCAAGGACATGGTCCTGCCGATGAACACGGGCGCGGAGGCCGTGGAGTCCGGGATCAAGGTCGCCCGCGCATGGGGCTACCGCGTGAAGGGCGTGGCCGCGGGACGCGCGAAGATCATCGTGATGGCCGGCAACTTCCACGGCCGCACCACCACCATCGTGAGCTTCAGCGACGACGAGGAGGCGCGCGCCGACTTCGGGCCGTTCACGCCCGGGTTCGTCACGGTGCCGTACGGGGACGCCGCCGCGCTCGAGGCCGCGATCGACCAGGACACGGTCGCCGTGCTGGTCGAGCCGATCCAGGGCGAGGCCGGCATCGTCGTGCCGCCCGAGGGGTACCTCGCCGACGTGCGGCGGATCTGCTCCCGCGAGCGGGTGCTGATGATCGCGGACGAGATCCAGTCGGGCCTCGGCCGCACGGGCGCCACCTTCGAGTGCGACAACGCCGGCGTCGTGCCGGACCTGTACCTCCTCGGCAAGGCGCTCGGCGGCGGCATCGTGCCCGTCTCCGCGGTCGTCGGGGACGCGGACGTGCTCGGCGTGATCCAGCCGGGGCAGCACGGATCCACGTTCGGCGGCAACCCGCTCGCGGCGGCCGTGGGCCACGAGGTCGTCGACATGCTCGCGACCGGCGAGCCGCAGGAGCGCGCGCGTCGGCTCGACGCGGTGCTGCACGCGCGGCTCCAGGAGCTCGTGGGCCACGGCGTGCTCGAGGTGCGCGGCCGCGGCCTCTGGGCCGGCATCGACATCGACCCGGCGCTCGCCACGGGTCGCGCGGTCTGCGAGCGGCTCGCCGAGCGCGGCGTGCTCGCGAAGGACACGCACGGCTCGACGATCCGGCTCGCGCCGCCCATCGTCGTGGAGGAGGACGACCTCGTCTGGGCCGTGGGCCAGCTCGCCGAGGTGCTGACGGAGCTCGGGGCGCGCTGACCGCTCTCCGCGTCGATCGGATCCGCGCCCGGCCGCCCTACGACGCGGCCGGGCGCGAGCGCGTCCTGCGGCGGGGCGACGACGCCGGTCCGGCCGGCGCGCGCGTCGCGATCGCGACCCCCGCGGCCACGCACACCACGACGATCGCCCCGAGCTGGATCGGCGACAGCGTCTCGCGCAGCACGATCACGCCGAGGATCGCCGCGACGACCGGGCTGAGGCTCGTGAGCACGGCGAACAGGCGCGGGGTGATGCGGCGGAGGATCACGGTGTCGAGCGAGTACGGCACGGCGGACGACAGCAGGCCGATCGCCACGAGCAGCCCGAGGATCCGCCCGTCGATCGCGGAGACGTCGAGGGTCAGGAGCGCCCACGGCACCAGCACGACCAGGCTCACGATGCTCGCGACCGCGATCCCCTGGAGGCCCGGCAGCCGCTCCGCCACCCGGCGAGTGAAGACGATGTAGCCGGCCCAGGTGACGGCCGCGGTCGCGCCGCAGACGAGGCCGAACACGTCGATCCGCCCCTCGAGGCCCGTGAGCACGACGACCCCCGCGGCCGCCACGAGCGCGCACGCCGCGTCGAGCAGGCGGCGGGACGCGATGAGCGCGATCGACAGCGGGCCGAGGAACTCGATGGTCGCGGCGATGCCGAGCCCCAGCCGGTCGACGGCGGCGTAGTAGGAGAGGTTCATCAGCGACAGCGCGAGGCCGAGCATCACGGCGGGCACGAGCTGGGCGCGCGTCATCCGGTGGATCCGGGGCCGCGCCACCGGCAGCACGAGCGCCGCCATCATCACCTGCCGCGCGGCGACGACCAGCACGGGGCCGACCGCGGGGATCACGAGCCCGGCGAGCGAGGATCCGTAGCTGACGCTCACGATGGTGCCGACCTGCAGCGCGGCGCCGGCGGCGGTGGTGCGGGCGCTCGGGGCGTCCGGCGCGTCGACGACCGCGGCCTCGACGCCGGCCGGGGTCGTGCCGGGCGCGGAGCCCGGGTGCGTCGCCGC
>NZ_QWGT01000142.1 GCF_003576405.1 Clavibacter lycopersici | reverse complement strand
CCCGCAGCACGACCGCGAACGCGACCGCGCCGACCGCGCCGAGCACGAGCGCGATCAGCGCGACCGCGGTCGTCGCCCGCACGCGGAGGGAGCGGCGGCGCCGCGGCGTCCGGGCGCCGTCAGCCATGGGATCCGCCCAGCCGGTAGCCCGCGCCGCGCACCGTCTCGATGGTCGCCGTCCCGTACGGCCGGTCGAGCTTCCGGCGCAGGTGCGCCACGTACACCTCGACGATGGACGGGTCGCCCTCGAAGTCGTCGTCCCACACGTTCTCGACCACCTCGCGCTTGGAGACGACGCGTCCGGCGTTCCGCGCGAGGAACTCCAGCACGGCGAACTCGCGGCTGGTGAGGTCGATCTCCTCGCCGGCCCGCGACGCGCGTCGGGGACCCGGGTCGACGACCAGGTCGCCGATGCGGTGCGCCACCGGCCGCGCGGGGGCGCCCCGGCGGACGAGCGCGCGGATCCGGGCCACCAGCACGGGGAACGCGAACGGCTTGGTCACGAAGTCGTCGGCGCCCGCCTCGAGCGCCTCGACCTCGTCCCAGTCGCCGTCCTTGGCGGTGAGGATGAGGACGGGCGTCCAGATCCCCTCCTCGCGCAGGGTGCGGCACACGGCCCAGCCGCTCAGGCCGGGCATCATCAGGTCGAGGAGGATCGCGTCGTACCGGTTCTCGCGCGCCCACCAGAGCCCGTCGACGCCGTCGTGCGCCACGTCGACCGCGAACCCCTCGGCCTGGAGCCCGCGCCGCACGCCGTCCGCGAGCCGGCGCTCGTCGTCCACCACGAGGATCCTCATCGGTCCACCGTGCCAGACGCGTCGCGCCGCCGCCTGCGCGGGGAGGGCCGCCGGACGTCAGCCGAGGTCGACGCCGCCACCCGCCGGGCGCGCGGGGGGATCCACGAGCTCCGGGTCGCGGATGATGCCGATGGGCGTCGTGTCGAGCCGCACCGACTGCACCACCACGCGCTTCGCCCGACGCCGGAGGTGCCGGCGCGCCTGCGGCGTCGCGAGCAGGCTGCCGAGCACGAGGCCCGCGCCGATCGCGAGGGTCGTCGCCATCGCGCCGACGAACGCGCCCGTCGCTCCCGCGGTGCCGGCCATCGAGTTGAGCAGCGCCGAGGCGACCGCGAGCGAGGGCAGGAGGGATCCGCAGAAGGCGGGCACCGCGATCGCCGTGGCCGACACCCGCAGGCGCGCCGCGACCACCGTCCCGAGCGCGCCGAGCAGCGTCGCGACGAGGAACGTGGCGGCGAGCAGCGGGACGCCGGCCGCCTTGAGGATCCAGAGCGAGACCGTGCCGACGAGCGCCACGGCGATGGCCACGGGCATCACGCGCGCGTTGGCGCCCTGCGTGATCCCGGTGGCGCCGGCCGCGAAGAACGTGGTGATGAGCAGCATCCACAGGGGCAGCGCCCGCAGCGTGATGTCGGTCGGATCCACCTCGATGTCGACGCCGGCCGTGAGCGCGAGCCCGCCCGGGATCCCGACGGCGATGCCCGCGACGACGAGCACGATGATCATCGCCCGCGACAGCGCCATGGCGCGGAACCCGGAGATGGCGTCCTGCGCCCACGTGACGATCGTGACGTGGGGGAGGATCAGCACCACCACGGCCGCGACCATCGCGGCGGCGCTCCCCGCGGGCATCAGGCCCCACCAGATCGCGAGCGTGCCGAGCGCGGCGACGGCGGCGGACTGCACGGCGACCACGAAGAACGGCGGGATGCCGCGACGCGACAGCTGCCGGCCGAGGACCATGGCGCCGATCATCAGCAGGAACGCGCCGACCGCGCCTGCGACCGAGCCGCCCGCCTGCAGCGACACGGAGACGCCGAAGAGGCCCATGGCCGCGTCGGTGATCCATGACGGCCAGCGCGGCGGCGACCCGAGCACCTCGACGAGGCCCTCGACGGCGCTCGTCATGTCCAGGTCGTCGTGGAGGAGCTCATCGACGATCTGGTACACGAGCGAGAGCCGGTGCAGGTCGCTGCCCTCGGCCGTGACCACGCGCAGCTTCACGAGCGGCGGGCCCTCGAGCGGCGCGTACTGGATGGTGATGGCCGTGCCCGTGATGTCGAGCTCGAGCGGCGCGAGGTTCCACTTCGTGCTCACGGCGACGATCGCGATCTCGACGGCGCGCACGTCGGCGCCCGAGGCGAGCATCACCTCGCCCAGGTCGAGGCAGAAGTCGACGATCTGGCGCGGCGAGTAGAGGTCGCCGAGACGGCCGTGCGCGGGCTCGGTGCCCTCGTAGATGGTGCCGCGGAGGCGGGCGCGGACGTCGCGCATCTCCTGCGGGTTGACGCGGCGGCGGCGCTGGCGAGGCGGTCGTGCGGCGCCGGGATCCCGACGGGGACGACGCGGATCCGCGGGCGGCGGGGTGGTGCTCAGCGCGATCAGCGCTCCGTTCGGTGGCCGGCCCGCGTCGAGCGGGGGCGGATGGTGGATCGCTCCCACCCTAGGCGTCGGCCAGGGGGAAATGCCCGCGCGGCGCACCTGACAGCATGGGCGGATGGACGAGGCCGGGGCGATCGCGCGCGCCGACCGGCTCTGGGAGTCCGGTCGGCGCGCCGCCGCCCTGGAGTCCCTGCGCACCCGGATCCGCCGCGCGCCGGCGGATGCCCACGTGCGCCGGGCGCTCGTAGAGCGCTACCGGGAGCTGGGCGCGCCGGACCAGGCGGGGCGGTACGGGATCGCGATCACCGGCCTGACGACGCCCCGTGAGCGCGATCGTGCGGCTCGCCAGTACGCCGCATCAGGGGCGCGAACAGCGGGGCTCCGCGCCTTCCTCGCCCTCCCCGACGGCGACCTGCCCTCGGAGGTCCTCGACATGGTCGTCGCTGTCGAGCGCCACCGCGAGGAGCGCCGCCTCGCCTGGGAGGACGCCCACTCCGGCACGCGCGACGACGACCTCGACGACCTCGGTGGCCGGGACGCTCCTCGCCCTCAGCCTCCTGGCCGCCGTGGTGGCCGATCTCGCGGGCGCTCCGTGGACGACGCTCGCGCGCTGGGCCGCCGTCGTGGTCGTCACGGCCATGCTCGCCGGCAGCGTCCTGGAGAGGCGCCGCGCCATCGGCATGCAGCGGCCGACGGCGGTCGGGAGCTGGGGGAACGCCGCGATCGTGCTGGGGTTCGGGCTCGTCGGGCTGCTCTGCGCGGCCGTCGTCGTCAGCTGAACGAGCGCGCGGCGCCCGACCGGATGGTCGGACGCCGCGCGGGACGAGCGGAGCGGATCAGCCCTTCGGGCAGGAGCTGGTCGACGCGCTGATGGGTCCGCCGACCTTCGGGGCGGGGCAGATGTACTTCGCGTATGCGCTGTTGCCGTCGAGGTAGCGCTTGAGGAACGCCGTGACGGCGACGCGGATCGTGGCGACCGGCACGTGCTCGCCTGCGGCGTGACCGAGGCCCTTCAGCTCCAGGTACTGCTTCGGGGTGCCGACGGGGATCGAGTCGTACGCGGGCTTGCCGAAGTCCGCCGGGTCGGCGACCTCGTCCTCCTGGCCCGTGATGACCAGCGTGGGGGTCTTCATGGCGGGGTAGGCCGGGTACTGCGCGTCCGGGTCGCTCGCGGGCGGGAAGTCGAACGGCATGAGTCCGATGGTCGCCTTGATGGACGGGCGCGACTGGGCGGCCTGCGTCGTGCCCCCGCCGCCGAACGAGTAGCCGATGAGGCCGACGTCCTTCGCGGAGACCCGGGACCGCACCGCGCTCCGGGCGGTGAGGTAGTCCGCCGCGGCGAGGATCTCGGTGGCGCGCTGGTCGGGGAGGTCGCCCGTGTCGAGCGTGTCGATGGCGAACGCGACGAAGCCCTGCGAGGCGACGAGCTCGGCCATCTCCTTCTCGTCGGCGTTCGTGTCCGTGAAGCCGGGGGTGATCACGACGCTGCCGAGGACGGCCTTGCCGGTGTCCTGCGGCGCGTAGATGACGCCGCCGCCGAACGCCGTGACGGCCGTCTTTGGCACCACCGTGGTGCGCACCGCGAAGGGCGCGTGGTGGTGGGCGGCTGAGGACGCGGGGGCCGCGTGGTGGGCCGGGGTCGCGGCCTGGGCGGCGGTGGGGATCCCGAGGGTCGCGACGAGGGCGAGCGCGGCGACGGCTGCGGGGCGCGAGCGGAGCGGGAACGGCATGACGGACATGGGCCATCTCTCGTGTCGGTGGGCGGGGAGCCGGCGGCGATCGCCGCCGGCCGGGTACGGCAGGACGATAGGGACCCCCGCGTCGTCCGCCGTCCGGTCGTCCCCAGCCGCGGTGCCTGGGGATGATCGGCCCGCGCGTCGCGCTGCGACCCCGGTCGCTCAGATGAGCCGGGATCCCCGCCCGAGCGCGACCTCCCGCCCGAGCCCCGCGTCGACGACCACCGGCACGTCCGCGGCGACCTGCGTGCCCTCGGGGACCCACGCGCGGTCCGGCGCCACAAGGATCACGAGCCCGTCGACGTCGCCGACCGCGGCGAAGACGTCCGTCGCGAAGCCGCCGTACGCGCGCAGGCCCGCCCCCTCCAGCAGCGCGACCGCGGCGGGCACGTCGTCGACGACGACGCCCACCTCGCTCACGGCCACGACGTCGGATGCCCGGAACGGCGCGGCCGGACGGCCGTCGGGCGCGAGGGCGCGGCGCTCGATCAGCTCCAGCACCTGCGCGTCGGGCCCGCGGAAGTAGACCGAGCGGGAGTCCCAGGTGCCCGGCCCCTCGAACTCGTCGCGGCCGTCGGGCGCGATGACCTCCGCGCGCTCGCCGAGCCAGGCCCTGGCCGCGTCGAAGGCGCCCGTCGGGATCGTGAAGGCGAGGTGGTGCGCGCCGCGGTACGCGGGATCGGGCGCGAAGCGGAGTCGCGTCGGGCCGATCATCACCTCGGTGACGTCGTCGGCGATGCGCACCGGGAAGCCGAGCGCCCGGTAGGCGTCGGCGACCTCGGCGGTGTCGCGGGCGGGCAGGGTCACGGCGCGGATGATCATGCGCCGATCAGAGCACCTCAAGCGACCTTGAGGTCAAGCGACCGTGAGGTCAAGCGCCGAGCGCGCCCGCGACGGTGATCCTGGCTCAGGCGCGCGTGCCGTCCGCGTCCCCGAGGAGGGCGAGCTCCTCGGCGAGGTCGGCCAGCTGGCGGGACGCCTCCCGGGCCCGGGAGGCGAGGTCGCCGGTCGCGGGTGCGGCAGGAGCGGACGGGGCGGACGGATCCGCGGTCGCGCGGGGCGCCTCCGCCGCAGCCACCGGCTCGAGGCCGGCGGGCTCGCGGTCGTCCCCGGGGACGACGTCGATGTCGAACACGAACCGGTCGGCCCGGTGCCAGGTGCGGAACACCTCCACGGGCTCGCCGGCGCCGTCGAGGCTCGTGCCCTCGAGCACCAGCACGGGGGATCCCTCGGCCACGCGCAGGGACGACGCGAGCGCGGCCGATGCGCCCACGGCCCGCACCTGGCGGCGGCCGGACGCGATCGTGATCCCGAGCCGCGTGCGCAGCAGCGCGTGCAGGGAGGCGTCGGTGAGCTGATCGGCGGACAGCTCCGCCGCGATCCGCCCCGGCAGCCAGGTGTGGATGAGCGCGATGGGCTCGCCGCCCGCGGACCGCAGCCGCCGCAGCGCGTGGACCTCCGGGGTGCCGAGCGCCTGCTCCGCCGCCGCGTCGCGCCCGGGCTCGAAGGCGAGCACGCGCGTGGTGACGTCGGGCACCTGCGTCGAGAGCCCCGACACGCGCTGCACCAGCCGGTGGAGCTCGCCGCGCGGCGCGACGATGCTGCCGCGCCCGCGTCCCCGCTGCACGAGGCCCTCGGCGGTGAGCGACAGGAGCGCCTGCCGCACCACCGACCGGGAGATGCCGAAGCGCTCCTGCAGCTCCGCCTCCGTGGGCAGCTGCGCGCCGGGCGGCAGGGATCCGTCGGCGATGCGGGTCCGCAGGGCGGCAGTCAGCTGCGCGTGCAGCGGCCCGGGGTTCGACGGGGAGACCGCGTCCGGATCCAGCTCGGTCGTCCGGTTCGGCACGGTCTCCCCATCGGGTCGCAGGTCAGGAGGCGGGCGCGTCGATCTTCTGCGCCGTGCGCCACACGTGGTCCCAGCCGGGGGCCAGGGCGGCGGCGCGCTCCACCGACAGTACAAGGCTCGCCTCGCGCGCGATGCCCTGGCCGGCGATGTCGAACGCGGTGCCGTGGTCCACCGACACCCGCACCACGGGCAGGCCCACGGTGATGTTCACGCCGTCGTCGCCGTACACGGCCTTGAAGGGCGCGTGCCCCTGGTCGTGGTAGCAGACGACGACGAGCTTGTACTTGCCGCGCACCGCCGCGGGGATGAGCGCGTCGCCGGGGACGGGTCCCACGACGTTGAGCCCGCGCGACCGGGCCGCCTCGACGGCGGGCGCGAGGATGTCCGCGTCCTCGTCGCCGAACAGCCGGTTCTCGCCCGCGTGCGGGTTGAGGCCGGCCAGGCCGATGAGCTCGTCGGGCGTGCCCATCGACGCGGCGAACGCGCCCGCGAGGTCGAGCACGTCGCCCGTGCGCTGCGGCGTGATGGCGTCGATGGCCTGCCGCATCGACACGTGCGTGGTGAGGTGGAAGAAGAACAGGTCGCCGGCGGAGAGCACGAGCGAGAAGTTCTCGACGCCGAACTCGTGCGCGAGCAGCTCGGTGTGGCCGGGCCACTGGTGGCCGCCCGCGTGCATGGCCGCCTTGTTGAGCGGCGCGGTGACGATGCCGTCGACCTCGCCCTCGCGCGCCAGGCGGCACGCCTCCACGACGAAGCGGTACGAGCCGTCGCCGGCGACCGGGCTGAGCTCCCCCAGCTGCACGTCCGCGAGTGACGGGCCGGTCTGGATGAGCTCGATCGTGCCGGGCTCGTTGCGCGCGTCGGCGACGGAGGCGATGACGCGCACCCTGCCGGGGTCGCCGCCCACGTTCTCCACGCCGCGGCGCATGGCGGCCTCGTCGCCGATGACGACGGTGATCGCCTTCTCGCGCAGGTCGTCGTGGCCGAGCAGGGTCTTCGCGGTGATCTCGGGGCCGACGCCGGCGACGTCTCCGAGGGTGAGGGCGAGTCGGGGGAGGGTCATGCGGGATCTCCTTGCGTGGTGGGTTCGGTGGGTCGGGGGTCGAGGAGCTCGGGCACGATCTCGGTGAGCGCGGAGGGGGAGCCGAAGCCGCCCGCCTTGGTCACCACGGGCATGCCGTGCAGCAGGCCTCCCTCGATGGTGCCGCGCGGCATCCCCTCGCGGATGGCGTCCCGGACGAGGATCGCGTCGGCTCCCTGGCGGCCGAGCACGGCGCGCGCGCCCTCGCCGCCGAGGAGCACGAGGGCGGTGGCGCCGTCACGGGCGAGGATGCCGCCGGCGAGACGGGCGAGCGCGGCC
>NZ_QWGT01000141.1 GCF_003576405.1 Clavibacter lycopersici | reverse complement strand
GGGGTGGACCGCACGACCGACGCGGTCGCTGCGGCGAGGGCCGCGGCGGGATCCGGGGCAGCGGGATCGACCTCCGGCGCGTCGAGCGGCACGGGCTGCTCGGTGGGCGGCAGGAGCTGGCGGGCGTCGCTGCGGTCGACGAGGCCGAGCGAGCGGATCCCCCGGTCGAGGTGCCACTGCGCGTACGCCGCGACGACGCCGCTCGCGCGCGCCTGCGAGCGGAGCGTCGCCGCCTCGGCGTGCGGCCAGTCGCCCGTGAGGAGGGCCGAGAGGAGCGCGAGCGTGTCGGGGTCGAGCCGCGGGGACCCGGGCGGCGCGGCCGCGTCGGCGACCACCCCGCCGAGCTGCACGACGAACGCCGAGTGCGGTCCGGGCGCGCCCGTGACGGCGCAGTCCTGGAAGCTCGGCGCCCAGCCCGCCATCGACAGGCTCCGCAGCAGGTACGAGTCGAGCGTGAGGCTCGCGCCGTGCTCGCGGCGGCTGAGCGAGCGGAGCGCGCCGACGAGCAGCAGGTACTGCTGGAGCGAGCCCTCGTCCTCGGTCACGCGGTCGGCGGTCTCGACCATGGCGCTGGCGGCGGTGTAGCTGCCGTAGTCGGCCGCGATGAGGGCGCCGTACGAGGCGATGGACTCGGCCTGCGTGATGATGTCGAGGGTCCGGCCCTCGAAGAACTGGGCGTCGGCGACCATGAACGGCTCGAGCCGGGCGCCGAACTTCGACTGCGTCCGGCGCACGCCCTTGGCGACCGCGCGGATCTTGCCGTGCTGCCGCGAGAGCATCGTGACGATCCGGTCCGCCTCGCCCAGCTTGTGGGTGCGCAGGACGACGATCTCGTCACGGTAGAGGGGCACCCCTCGATTATCCGCCCCGCGCGACCGCTCCCCCTCCGCCGCGCGGGCCGTCGACCGGCCGCCCCGCGTCACGGGGCCGGGTGCGCCGCCGCCCCTGTGCTATCAAGGGGAGGCCATGGATCCCGTCCCCCTCACCATCCCGCTCTGGGCGGACCTCCTGGCCGTGAGCATCGGCAGCCTGCAGGGCGCCATGTTCGCGGCGGGCTTCCGCGACCGGCGGCTCGACCTGCTGGGCGTCGCCATCATCGGCACGGCCACGGGCCTCGGCGGCGGCCTCCTCCGCGACGTGTTCCTCGACGTCACGCCCGCGGCGCTCTCCAGCAACTGGCTCATGCTGATCGCCGTCGCGGCGGCCCTCGGCGGCATGCTGCTCGAGCGGATCTTCACCCGCCTCGACGTCGTCATCACCGCCCTCGACGCGCTCACCATCGGCCTCTTCTGCGCCATCGGCACGTCGAAGGCGCTGGCGGCCGGGGTGCCGGGGGTGCCCGCCGTCTTCATCGGCGTGGTCTCCGCGGTGGGCGGCTCCTTCGTCCGCGACCTGCTCCTCAACCTGCCCATCGCGATGATGCACGTGGGCTCGCTCTACGCGGTCGCCGCGGGGGTCGGCGCGGTCATCGTCGTCGTGCTCGCGGCGTTCGGGGTCCCCATGTGGGTCGCGGCCATCGTGTGCGTCGCCGTCACGGCGACCACCCGGCTCCTCGCCGTGCGCTTCGGCTGGAGCCTGCCGGAGCAGCGCGCGCTCAGCCGCCTGCGGTTCACGGCGCTGCGCCGCCCGCGTCCCCGCCGCTGACGCACGACGGCCGGGCGTCGCCGCCCGGCCGTCGCGATCACGCGGAGCGGATCAGACCGCGGCCAGCTCCGGCGCGCGCACGGTGCGGCGGATCGCGCGGTTCACGCCCGAGACGATCGCCTCGAGCGACGCCGTCGAGCTGTCCTCGTCGATGCCGACGCCCCACAGGCGCACGCCCTCGACCTCGAGCTCCACGTAGGAGGCGGCCAGCGCGTCGCCGCTCGCGCTGAGGGCGTGCTCCACGTAGTCGAGCAGGCGCACGTCGACGCCCTGGTCGGCGAGCACCTGCAGGAACGCCGCGATCGGGCCGTTGCCGGTCGCCCGCGCCTCGCGCGTCTCGTCTCCGTCGCGGAGCTCGACCTCGAGGGACACGGATCCGCCCATGTCGCTGGACGTGCGCGTGGAGGTGAGCTCGAAGCGGCCCCACTTGTCCTCGGCGCGGTCGAGCGGAGCGGGCAGGTACTCGTCCTGGAAGATCGACCAGATCTGCGCGCTCGTGACCTCGCCGCCCTCGGCGTCGGTCTTCGCCTGCACGACGCCGGAGAACTCGATCTGCAGGCGGCGCGGCAGGTCGAGCGAGTGGTCGGCCTTGAGCAGGTACGCGACGCCGCCCTTGCCGGACTGCGAGTTGACGCGGATCACGGCCTCGTAGGAGCGGCCGAGGTCCTGCGGGTCGACCGGCAGGTACGGCACGGCCCACGGGATGTCGTCGACCGTCACGCCCTGCGCGGCGGCGTCGGCGGCCATCGCCTCGAAGCCCTTCTTGATGGCGTCCTGGTGCGATCCGCTGAACGCCGTGTAGACGAGGTCGCCCGCCCAGGGGCTGCGCTCGGGCACGGCCAGCTGGTTGCAGTGCTCGGCGGTGCGCTTGATCCCGTCGAGGTCGCTGAAGTCGATCTGGGGGTCGATGCCCTGCGTGAACAGGTTGATCCCGAGCGCGACGAGGTCGACGTTGCCGGTCCGCTCGCCGTTGCCGAACAGGCAGCCCTCGATGCGGTCGGCCCCGGCCAGGTAGCCGAGCTCGGCGGCGGCCACGGCCGTGCCGCGGTCGTTGTGCGGGTGCAGCGAGACGAGGATCTCGTCGCGGCGGTCGAGGTGGCGGCACATCCACTCGATGGAGTCGGCGTACACGTTCGGGGTCGCCATCTCCACGGTCGCGGGCAGGTTGATGATGACCTTGCGCTCGGGGCTCGGGTCGAGGACCTCGACGACGCGGTTGCAGATCTCGGCCGCGAACTCGAGCTCGGTGCCCGTGTAGCTCTCGGGTGAGTACTCGTAGTACACGTCGACCTCGGGGATCGTCTCCTCGTACCGCTTGCAGAGGCGCGCGCCCTCGAGCGCGATGTCGATGATGCCCTGCCTGTCGGTGCGGAACACGACCTCGCGCTGCAGCACGCTCGTGGAGTTGTAGAGGTGCACGATGGCCTGCTTCGCGCCGCGGAGCGACTCGTAGGTGCGGGCGATGAGGTGCTCGCGCGCCTGCGTGAGGACCTGGATCGTGACGTCGTCCGGGATCGCGCCCTCCTCGATGAGGCTGCGCACGAAGTCGAAGTCGGTCTGGCTGGCCGACGGGAAGCCGACCTCGATCTCCTTGTAGCCCATGCGCACGAGCAGGTCGAACATGATCCGCTTGCGCTCGGGGCTCATCGGGTCGATCAGCGCCTGGTTGCCGTCGCGGAGGTCGACCGCGCACCAGCGCGGCGCCTCGGTGATCCGGCGGGTGGGCCAGGTGCGGTCCGGCAGGTCCACCTGGATCTGCTCGTGGAACGGGCGGTACTTGTGGATCGGCATCCCGCTGGGGGTCTGCGTGCTCTTCATGGTCGTCTCCTCGTCTCATTCGGGTCAGCCGTGACGGGACTCCGCGACGAGGAGGGCCGGATCAGGCCTCGCCGCGGCGACTAAGGAGGAGGCGGCCGGACTGCATGCGACAACGGTACACCGGGTCAGGCGCCTCAGCGCGCCGAGCGGAGGACGCGGGTCAGGTCGCGCACCGAGGTCGACGGCAGGTACGCGCGCGTCAGGGCGAGGCCCACGGTCGGCAGGGCGGTGGCGTCCGGGTACGCCATGATCAGCGGCACCAGCTCCGGCTGGAACTTGCGCTTGAACTCCAGCAGCGAGCGGAAGCCGTACACGGGCTCGAGCGAGTCGGCGAGGAACTCGAGGATCCGCTCGACCGCGCTCTCCTGCCGCTCGGCGCCGTCGTCCGCCTGCTCGCCCTTCGGGGACGCGGCCCGGGTCTGGGCGAGCGGCGCGGCGGACAGGCTCATGAACTCGATGCCGTCCTCCTTCATCCGCATGGCCGAGCGGGCGATGAGGAACTCCATCACGCCGTTGATCCCGTCCGGCCGGCGGCGCATGAAGTCCAGCGTCCAGCCGATGACCTCGCCGTCGCGCCAGGTCGGCAGCCAGCTCGTCGCCGCCTGCACGTGGTCCTCGGCGTCGATCGCGAGCATGAGCCGCACGGCGGGATCCCGCAGCTCCTCCACGCCGCCGAGCGTGAAGCCCATCTCGGGCAGCTCCTTCTCGGCCACCCACTCCTCGGACATCTGCTCGATCTGGCTGGCCCAGGCGAGGGGCAGCTCGGCCCAGGTGGTCCACTCGGCGCGGATCCCGGCGCGGTCGGCGCGGTTGATGGACGTGCGCACGTCCTGCCACTTCTTGCCCGTGGTCTGCCAGGTGCCGGGCAGCACGACGGTCTCCTCGGCGACGACGAGCGTCTCCCAGCCCATGTCGCGGAACAGCGGCGCCATCGACGCGGGGACGCTGTAGAAGACGGGCGTCCAGCCGTTGTCGTCGGCGAAGCGCGCGAACTGGCCGAGGACGTCGCGCAGCGCCCCCTCGTCCGCCGGCGGCCCGAGGGGAGCTGCGGTGGTGATGGCCACGCTGCCCACGACGCGGTAGGCGACGACCGTCTGCCCGTCGGCGGCGATCCAGTAGGAGTTGCCGGGCCACGTGGCCATGTGCGAGAGCGAGCCGATGGCGCCGCGGCGGAGGGCCGGCGCGACGCGCGCCTGCGCGCGGGGCACTGCGGCGATCCGGACGTCGGCGATGGCCCGCAGGCTCGCGATCACCAGGATGATCCAGAACACGGGGCCGACGCCGCGGTAGACGATGTCGGTGATCGGGTCCGTCGGCAGGAAGTCGAGGGACTCGCCCCGCAGGAACGACGCCGGGATGAAGCGGTCCGGCGCCTCCGCGAGCAGGTCGTTGAGGTCCACCGGACGCGTGAAGGCATCGGAGAGCGCGAGCCCCGTCGCCACGAACAGGGCCATGAGGCCGGCGAGGGCGACGCCCGTGGTGACGAGGAAGCGCCGGATGGCGGGTGCCGTGGACAGGATCGTGAAGTGCCGCCGCAGGAGCACGAGCACGATCGCGCTCCCGAGCGGCAGGGCGACCGACGCCACGAGCGCCGCGACCGCCTCCGGGTGCGCGGACGGCGACGCGGACAGGCGCGGCGAGACCATGTCGCGGTGCACGAGCATCCCGAACGCGTAGGCCGAGAGCACGGCGATGAGCAGGTTGACGCTGACGGCCAGCCACACCGCGAAGCGGCGCCCCCGCGCCAGGCCGTACGCGGCGACGAGCAGCGCGAGCAGCGGCGCCACCGAGAGGAGGATCGGGCCGACGCCGCCCCCGATGCGCGCCAGCATGATCTCCTGCAGGCAGTCGTGCGTGAAGTCGCTCGACAGGCAGCGGGTGGAGATCGCGTCGCCCGGCACCCGGTCGTCGACGAACAGCAGCGCGATGGGGGCGAGCGGGCCGTAGCGGCTGCGGGACAGCAGGGCGATGACGGGACCCGTGCCGAGGATCGCGACGACGGCCGCGAGCATGACGCGCACCTCGTGGTGGGAGCTGCGCTGCCAGATCGCGCCACCGGCCGGCCGGTGCAGCAGCGCGCCGACGACGCCGCCGACCAGGATCGCGAGGAGCCGGTAGAGGTCGCTCGGCTGGCCCGAGTAGAGCAGGAAGACGAGCACCACCACGACGAGCACGACGCGGATCCGCCGACGCCACAGCACTCCCGCCCACGCGCTCGACAGCGCGAGCACGCCCGCGACCGCGGTGAGCGGATCCGCCGTCGCGATGCCCCGGACGCCGTGCGACCACAGCTCGCCGTCCACGAGCCCCTGCGCCTGCACGGCGATGCCGAGGAGCGACCCGACGGTGCCGGTGAGCACGAAGCCGAGGAGCGTGCGCCACCAGCCCATGAGCCGCTCGGCGACCCCGACGAGGACGAGCACGGCGACGAGCGAGACGACGAGCTCCACGGGGCCGTCGGTGAGGAAGGCGGCGGTCGCGGTGGTCCACCAGTGGCCGCGCTCCACGACCGCCTCGTAGCCCGTCGCCAGCTCGTGGTGGACGACGCGGCGCCAGACGTCCGAGACGGCGGGCAGCACCGCCAGCACCAGGATCACGAGGGCGATGCCGAGCGTGACGCGCTGGGCGAGGAGCCTCCCGACCAGGGAGCGCGCGGCGCTCGAGGCGGTGAAGGGGCGAGGTCCGCCGGTCATCGCGCGAGCCCCAGACGCTGGCCGAGCGACGGCAGCGCATCCTGCACGCACCACTGCACGGTGCCCCAGTCGTGCGCCGTGCCCGGTGACGCGCTCAGGCGGGTCGCCATGCCCGAGGCGCGCGCGGCGGCCTCCACCTGCTCCACCTGGGGTCGGTACTGCTGGTCGTCCTCGCCGGCGCAGAAGAACCCGGCCATGTCCGCGTAGGGGCTCCTGGCCTCCATGATCGCCGCCGGGAAGGCGGCCGCGTACTGCGCCTGCGACCCGCCGAACCCGTCCTGCACCGTGTCGGCGCCGATGGTCGGCGCCATCTCGCCGGCGACGTCCACGAGCGAGCCGAAGATGTCCGGGTGGCCGGCGCCCAGCTGCGCCGCGCACGTGCCGCCCTGGGAGAAGCCGAGCACGGACCAGGCGGTCCGATCGGGCAGGACCCGGAGGTTCGCGCGGATCCACGCGGGGACGTCCACCGTGAGGTAGGTGGCCGACTGCCCGAGTGGCGAGTCCACGCACATCGGGTTGTCCTCAGGGGCGCCGAGCTGATCGGGCACGACGACGATCGGCGCGAGGCCGCGGTGCGCGCCCGCGTACTGGTCCATGATCCGGTCGAGCCGGCCGGAGGCGAACATGTCGACGGGCGATCCCGGCTGCCCGGACATGGCGATGACCACGGGCAGGGCGGGCGCGTCGGCGACCAGCGCGGCGGGCGGCAGGTACACCACGGCCTCGCGGGCGGCGAACCCCGACTGCGTGGCGGGGATGGTGGTCGTGCCGAGGCGCCCGCGCGCCGGGAGGGCCCCGGTCGGCTGCCAGCTGTCCTCGAGGGGGCCCGCCGACGCCGGAGATGCGCCGTCGGGCGACGGCAGGTCGGTGAGGTCGAGCGGCAGCACGCGGGTGAGGCCGAAGGCGGCGGCGACGTTCGGGTACTCCTGCAGGTCGGCGTTGATGCCGAGGGCGGTCGCGAGGACGACGAGCGGGACGACGAGCACGCCGAGGGCCGTGTGCAGGACGCGCAGTCGACGCGGCGGAGGCTGCGTCCCCCCGACGCCCGTGAGGCTGCGACCGCCCCGGGCGAGCGCGACGGCGGCGAGCCCCAGGCCCATGCCGCCGACGGCCGTCCACCCGCGCGTGCCGGTGGACAGCACCACGCCGAACAGGTCGAGTACGTCGCCGAGCACGAACGCGAGGGCGAGGCCCGCGAGCGCCCCGAGCCCCGCGGCGAGGGCGGTCTCGGCGACGGCGCGCCGCGGATCC
>NZ_QWGT01000140.1 GCF_003576405.1 Clavibacter lycopersici | reverse complement strand
CGCGAGGGATCCGCCGGGCCGTCCGCGCTGCGTCCGCCGCCGTCGCCCTGGCGCTCGTCGCCGGCCTGGCCGCCTGCTCGCCGACCACCGGCGTGGTCGCGCAGACCGAGATCCGCGCGGCGATCCCCTCCTCCTTCACCTCCTACAACGCGCAGTCGCGCACGGGCGGCACCGACGGCAACCGGGAGATCGTGCACGCCACGAACTCGCGGTTCTCCGAGGTGTCCGCAGACGGCACCGTGGCGGCGGACCCGGGGTACGGGACGGCGAGGGTCGTCTCGCGCGACCCCTTCACCGTGGAGTACACCGTCGCCGAGGGCGTCCGCTGGTCCGACGGCGAGCCCGTCGACGCGGCCGACCTCCTGCTCGCCTGGGCCGCCGGATCCGGCGCGCTCGACACCGCCGGCTTCGACCCGGCCGGCTACGTCGACGACTCGACGGGCGGCTACACCGGGCCGCTGCCGGACCAGACCGTCTTCTTCGACGCCGCGGCCGACGAGGCGCTCACCCACGTCACCCGCACGCCCGAGATCGGCGACGGCGGCCGGTCGATCACCATGGTCTTCGACGAGTACACGCCGGACTGGCGGCTCGCGTTCGAGGTCGGCCTGCCCGCGCACAGCGTCGTGCAGCTGGCGCTCGACATGACGAGCCCGGGCCGCGCGAAGCAGACGCTCGTGGATGCCGTGCAGGACCGCGCGCCCGAGCTGCTCTCGCCCATCTCCGACGCGTGGAACCGCGGCTTCGGCGTCGCGGAGATCGCCGCGCACCCGGATCGCGCCGTGGGCTCGGGCCCCTACGCCGTCGAGTCGATCGACCCGGGCACCTCCATCACGCTGCGGGCCAACCGCTTCTACACGGGGACGCACCGGCCGTCGGTCGAGCGCATCGTCGTGTCCACCATCGAGGATCCCGACGCCGCCGTCGCCGCGCTCCAGGCCGGCGAGGTCGACGTCATCGCGCCCGAGGCCGACGGCGAGGTCGCCGACGCGCTCGCCCGCATCGACGGCGTGCAGGTGGTCAGGGGATCCTCCGCCACCTGGGAGCGCGTCGACCTGCAGACCCTCGGCGCGCGCGATCCCGCCATGTCGGACGTCGCCGTCCGCACCGCGTTCCTCTCGACGATCCCGCGCGACGCGATCGTCCGCGAGGCCGCGACGCCCGTGGATCCCGACGCGACGACGCGGGACTCCTTCGTCCTCGCGCCCAGCACCGACGGGTACGCCGACCAGGTGCGCGCCAACGGGTCCAACCGTTTCCGGGACGTCGACCTCGACGAGGCACGGCAGCTCCTCGCGTCGGTCGGCCGAACCGCCCCCGAGGTCTGCGTGCTCTTCGACCCCGCCGACCCCCGTCGGGTCGCCGCCTTCGAGGCGATCCGCGACTCCGCCGAGAAGGCCGGCTTCGTCGTGACCGACTGCTCGACCCCGCAGTGGGAGAGCGTGCTCGGACAGGAGGGCGCATACGACGTCGCCCTCCTCTCGTCGGACGACGCGTACCCCTCCGTCGCGGGGATCCGCGCCGCGTACGAGTCCCGCGCCGACGCCCGCGACGGCCAGGCGACGGCCGACCCCGACGTCGCGTCCCTGTTCGCCTCGCTCAGCCGCACCGAGGACGAGGACGCGCGCACCGAGCTCCTGCTGCGCCTGGACCGCCGCATGTACGGCGACCGCGCCGGCCTCCCGCTCTACCAGCGCCCCGCGCTCGCCGGCGTGCGGTCCTCCGTCTCCGGCGTCCAGGTGTCGGCGCACCAGGCCGGGATCCTCGACGATGCCTGGCGCTGGACGCTCACCTCCGACGCTCCCTGAGTCCGGCTTGCATCGGCACGGTAGGCTGTACGTCGCTGGGAATAGCAGACGGCGGCTCTTCGCCCTCCTCCCTTGATGACAAGGCCGGCACCCTCTCCACTGAAGGACAGCACTATGGCGCTAGTCGCGCGCAACGACCTCCGCAATGTGGCCATCGTGGCCCACGTGGACCACGGCAAGACGACCCTGGTCGACGCCATGCTCAAGCAGACGAACTCGTTCGACGCCCACTTCGAGGGCGAGGACCGCATGATGGACTCGAACGACCTCGAGCGCGAGAAGGGCATCACGATCCTCGCGAAGAACACCGCGGTGCTCTACAACGGGAAGCACGCCGACGGCACGCCCATCGTCATCAACGTGATCGACACCCCGGGCCACGCCGACTTCGGCGGCGAGGTCGAGCGCGGCCTGTCCATGGTCGACGGCGTCGTGCTCCTCGTCGACGCGTCCGAGGGCCCGCTGCCCCAGACGCGCTTCGTGCTCCGCAAGGCGCTCGAGGCGAAGCTCCCCGTGATCCTGCTGGTCAACAAGACCGACCGCCCCGACGCGCGCATCGACGAGGTCGTGGCCGAGAGCCAGGACCTCCTCCTCGGCCTCGCGTCCGACATGTCGGACGAGCACCCGGACCTCGACCTCGACGCGATCCTCGACGTGCCCGTCGTCTACGCGTCCGGCCGCAACGGCGCCGCGAGCGCGAACAAGCCGGAGAACGGCACCCTGCCGGACAACGACGACCTCGAGCCGCTCTTCAAGGCGATCCTCGACCACGTCCCCGCGCCCACGTACGACGACCAGCACCCGCTGCAGGCCCACGTCACGAACCTCGACGCGTCGCCCTTCCTCGGCCGCCTCGCCCTCCTCCGCGTCTTCAACGGCACGATCAAGAAGGGCCAGCAGGTCGCCTGGGTCAAGCACGACGGCACCGTCAAGAACGTGAAGATCACCGAGCTCCTCATCACCAAGGCGCTCGACCGCTTCCCGACCGAGTCCGCGGGCCCCGGCGACATCGTCGCCGTCGCCGGCATCGAGGACATCACCATCGGCGAGACGCTCGCCGACCCGGAGGACGTCCGGCCGCTGCCCACCATCACGGTGGACGACCCGGCCATCTCGATGACCATCGGCACCAACACCAGCCCGCTCATCGGCAAGGTCAAGGGCCACAAGCTCACCGCGCGCATGGTCAAGGACCGCCTCGACCGCGAGCTCATCGGAAACGTGTCCATCAAGCTGGTCGACATCGGCCGCCCGGACGCCTGGGAGATCCAGGGCCGCGGCGAGCTCGCGCTCGCGATCCTCGTGGAGCAGATGCGCCGCGAGGGCTTCGAGCTCACCGTCGGCAAGCCGCAGGTGGTCGTCAAGCAGGTCGACGGCAAGGTGCACGAGCCCTACGAGCACCTCACCATCGACTCGCCCGAGGAGTACCTCGGCGCGATCACGCAGCTCCTCGCCGCCCGCAAGGGCCGCATGGAGGGCATGAGCAACCACGGCACCGGCTGGGTCCGCATGGAGTTCGTCGTCCCGTCGCGCGGCCTCATCGGCTTCCGCACGGAGTTCCTCACGATCACGCGCGGCGCGGGCATCGCCAACGCCGTGTCGCACGGCTACGAGCAGTGGGCGGGCGAGATCACGACCCGCGTCAACGGCTCGATCGTGGCCGACCGCGCCGGCGTCGCCACCCCGTTCGCCATGGTGGCCCTGCAGGAGCGCATGTCGTTCTTCGTGGAGCCGACCCAGGAGGTCTACGAGGGCATGGTCGTGGGCGAGAACTCGCGCGCCGACGACATGGACGTGAACATCACCAAGGAGAAGCAGCTGACCAACATGCGTCAGTCCACCTCCGACTCCTTCGAGCGCATGACGCCCTCGCGGCGCCTGACGCTCGAGGAGTGCCTCGAGTTCGCCCGCGAGGACGAGTGCGTGGAGGTCACGCCCGAGTTCGTGCGGATCCGCAAGGTCGAGCTCGACGCGAACGCCCGACAGCGCAAGACGTCGCGACTGAAGAAGCAGAACGCTTAAGCGCCATGACCCCGACGAGCCCGTCCGTCAGGTCCCTCCGCAGGAGGGGGCTGGCGGCCGGGCTCGTCCTCGTCCCGGCGCTCGTGATCACGGGATGCAGCCAGGTGGGCGACGTGGTCCGCGATGCCGCCCAGGAGGGCGCGAAG
This sequence comes from Clavibacter lycopersici, assembly GCF_003576405.1. GTDB lineage: Bacteria > Actinomycetota > Actinomycetes > Actinomycetales > Microbacteriaceae > Clavibacter > Clavibacter lycopersici. The sequence continues at coordinate 3,458 of NZ_QWGT01000140.1, read as the reverse complement.
CAGGTGCGGCACAGCGTGGAGGACGTCGTCGGCGACACGCTCGGCAAGGTGCAGGTGTCCACGGACGGCCACATCCCCGACTCGTTCCCGGCGGACGCCGTGCCGTTCCCCGAGGGGAAGCTGCTCGGCGGGGGAGCCGCGCCCGACGGGGCCGGCTGGGTGGCGCAGGTCGCCGTGCCCGAGGTCGAGGGCGGCTTCGCCGACGCCCGCACGCGGCTCGAGGCCGCCGGCTATGCGTCGAGCGAGATCGCGAGCGACGCGCAGAGCGGCTACGGGCGCTTCACCACGGACGCCTACACGGTGATCGTGACGGTCTCGGCGGATCCCGGATCCCCGGTGGCGACGTACGTGGTGCTGCCCGCGGGCTGAGCCGCGCCGACCGTTGCGCCGCTCGCCCGCGGACCGCGCGCCGCCGGCAGGCGTAGCCTCCGGGCATGATCACCGTCGGCTCCGTCGTCATCCGCGTGCACGACCTCGCCGCGCAGGTCCGCTTCTGGTCCCGCGCGCTCGACTACGAGGTGCGCGAACCGGCCAACGACGACTTCGTCCTGCTCCGCTCCCGCGACGGCGCGGGGCCGAACGTGTCGCTCGACGCGCACCCGTCCGAGCGTGCGCTGCCGCCGCGCATCCACCTCGACCTCTACGCGGACGACCAGGAGGCGGAGGTGCGCCGGCTCGTGGGGCTCGGTGCGCGCCACGTCGAGTGGGCCGGCCGGCCGGCCGACGCCGACTACGTGATCCTCGAGGATCCCGAGGGCACCCGCTTCTGCGTCGTCGACGCGCGCGGCTGGCCGGGCTGGTCGCCGCGCACGGGGGCTCAGGAGGAGAAGAGCGTCTCCCCGACGTAGCCGTCGCGCGTCGCGCCCGGCGGCACCGCCCAGATCCCGCTTCCCACGTGGCGCAGGTACTCGTTCATCGCGTCGCGCGCGAGGCTGCGCTGGACGGGGATGAACTGGGTGCGCGGATCCCGCTGGAACGCGAGGAAGAACAGGCCCGCGTTCAGTCGCCCCAGCTCGTCGTTGCCGTCGACGAAGTTGTAGCCGCGGCGGAGGAGCACCGCTCCGTCGTTGGCGTCCGGGTGCGCGAGGCGCACGTGCGACGCGGGGTCGATGAGCGGCGCCCCGCCGCGCCCGGTCGCGGAGAAGTCGGGAGCCGTGTGCTCCTCGCCGCCGCTCAGGGGCGCGCCGGATCCCTTCGTGCGGCCGACCACGCGCTCCTGCTCGCGCAGCGACGAGCGGTCCCACGTCTCGATGGTCATGCGGATGCGGCGCGCGACGAGGTACGAGCCGCCGCGCATCCACGCCTCCGCGGGGGTGGATCCCGCGTCGGCCCAGACGTGGTCCTCGACCTGGCGCGTGTCCTCGGACTTCACGTTCGCGGTGCCGTCCTTGAAGCCGAAGAGGTTCCGCGGCGTGACCTGCGCGCGGCTCGTCGACGACGTGCGGCCGAAGCCGAGCTGCGACCACCGGATGGAGGCGCGGCCGAACGCGATGCGCGACAGGTTGCGGATCGCGTGCACGGCCACCTGCGGGTCGTCGCTGCACGCCTGGATGCAGAGGTCGCCGCCCGTGGCCTGCGGCACGAGCGCCTCGCCCGGGAAGCGCGGCAGGTCGACGAGCGCGGCGGGCCGACGGTCGGCGATGCCGAAGCGGTCGACGCCGTCCGCGGTGGTGAACAGCGACGGGCCGAGGCCGAACGTGATCGTGAGGCCCGCGGGCGGCAGGTCGAGCGCCTCGCCCGTGTCGTCCGGCGGCGAGTCGTACGGGCCGTCGACCGCTCCGAGGGCGCCCGCGGATCCGCCGGCCGTCATGCGCGCTGCGGCGGCGCTCCAGTCCTGGAGGAGCGAGACGAGGCCGGCGCGGTCGATGTCGGCGACGTCGAACGCGGCGAAGTGCAGGCGGTCCTGGGCGGGCGTCGTGATCCCGGCCTGGTGCGTCCCGTGGAACGCGTAGGTGGCGCCGCCCGCGGCCTGGCGCGCGCCCGCGAAGGCGCGGTCGGCCATGACGCCGCCCGCGGAGCCCACCAGGCCGCCGCCGAGCGCGCCCGCGCCGAGGAGGCCGAGGATCCCGCGTCGGGAGATGCCCGTGGGTGCCTGCGGAGCGGGAGCGTCGGCGGGCGCCGTCGTCTGGTCGTCGGTCATCAGCCGACGAGCGTCCCGGTGAGCTTCGACAGCGGCTCGGCCAGCGCGTTCACGCCGTCGGCGAGGCCCTTGACCTGGTCGGTGGTGAGCCGGTCGTAGGTCGTGAAGCCCTCCTCGAGGGATCCGTACGCGGCGAGGTCCTGCTCGAGCGACGCGAACTGCGCGTCGAGCGTGGCGACGAGCTGCGGGTCCTTCGGCGCGACGATGTCGCGGACGCCCTCGTACGCGACGCGGGCGCCCTCGAGGTTCGCCTGGAAGTCCCACAGGTCGGTGTGCGACCAGATCTCCTCCTCGCCGGTGATCTTGCCGGAGGCGACCTCGTCCATCAGCCCGACGGCGCCGTTGGAGACCGTGGAGATGTCGACCGAGAAGCCGTCCGCGTGCACGGCGTCGTAGAGGCGCTGGGTGTCGGCGGTCAGCTCCTGGGCGAAGTGCGCGCGATCCGCCTGGTCGAGCGGCGCGTAGACGTCGCCGCCGTTCGCGTCCGGCGCGGGCTGCCAGAGGTCCTTCTCGATCCGGTGCCAGCCGGTCCACTCGGTGCCCGGCTCGACGTCGGCCTCGCGGAAGTCGATCTCCGGGTCGAGGTCGCCGAACGACTCCGCGACGGGCTCGACGCGCTCGTAGTACGCGCGGGCCGTGGGGTAGAGGGAGCGCGCCCTCCCGTCGTCGCCCGCGAGGTACGCGGCGGCGAACTCCTGCGTGGCGGGGAGGAGGCGGCCGACCTGGTCCTTGACGTAGGCGAGGTACGCGGCGGCCGCGTCCTGGCCCTGCTGCTCGGCGTCGCCCGCGAGCGCGACCTGGTCGCCCGTGACGGTGAAGGGCGCGCGGCCCACGCCGTCGCCCACCATGCCGGGCTTGCAGACGGTGTAGTAGCTGCCGGGCTGCGCGGTGAGCACGAGGTCGCGCTCGATCCCGGGGCTCACGTTCTCGACCTCGCCCACGATCCGCAGTCCGTCGTCCGCGAGCAGGTAGAACTCGGTCACCTGGTCCGTGGAGTTCGTGACGTGGAACGAGACGGTGCCGCTGGGCGCGGTCGCGGCGGAGACGGTGCAGGCCTCGGCGGAGCTGTCGACCGTGAGCTGCGTGACGCCGGAGTCCGCGGCGGCGGCGCCGTCGGCGGGGGATCCGGTCGGGGCGTTCGCGACGCAGCCCGAGAGGGCGAGGGCGGCGCCGGCGAGCAGGGCGGCGGCGGGGAGGGTCGAGCGCTTCATGGGTCCTTCGGGGGAGCGGGCCGGCGGTGCCGGGCGGTGGACGGAGCGGGGGAGCGGGAGGGTCGGGGAGCGGTCGGCGTCAGCGCGCGGCGGTCGCGTCGGCGACG
>NZ_QWGT01000139.1 GCF_003576405.1 Clavibacter lycopersici | reverse complement strand
GTCGGCGAGCGTCGGCAGCGGCAGGCGCGCGGGACCCGCCTCGGCCGCCTCCTGGAAGACGCGCAGCGACGCGCGCAGCTCGGGCAGCGCCGCCTCGAACGCGTCGTCGTCGGAGAGCGGCAGCTGGATCCACCCGCCCGCGAGCTCGAGGCCCGCGCCGGCGAGCCGGTCGCGCAGCTCGCGCCCGCGGCCGACGTAGCCGACGGGCCCGAGGTCGATCCCCGCGTAGCCCGTCTCCGCGAGCGCCTCGACCATGTCGTCGGGCGTCACGACCTCGGCACCCTCGGGCGTCAGCTCGAACACGCCGAAGCTCACGGGCGCGCCGGCGACGGTGGCCCTCACGCGGCGGATCCGTCCGGGTGAGCCGTCGCGGCGGCGCGGGATGCGGGGGTGGTGCGGGTCTGGACCATGCGGCGTCGCACTGCTCCTCGGGCCGTCGAGCGGGATGTTTGTCCTGACGATAGTACGTGGGCCTGGTCCGCCGCCATCCTCAGGCGCGCCCCCGAGGGGGAGCGCCGCGACGATCGCATGACGAGCCGGTGACGATCCGGGTGCGGCCCCCCTCCCTGGCTCGCGCCCGCCCTACGCTCGACGGGTGATCCCCCACGCGGGGGAACACGCGACGCCGAGGGGGACGACGCCATGCACGACAGCCAGACCGCACCCGCACCGGGATCCGGATCCATCGCCGCGTCGCCGGGGCGCCGCGCCGGGGCTCCACGCCGCGTGGCCCGGCCGCTCGCCGTGGCGACCGCCCTGGCGCTCGGCCTCTCCGCGCTCGTCGCGTCGCCCGCCGAGGCCCAGGCGGCCACCGTCTCCATCGCCGACGTGCAGGGCACCGGCAGCGCGACCCCGTTCGCCGGCCGCGTCGTCACGGTCGAGGGCGTCGTCACGGCGGACTACCGCGGCGCGAGCGGGTACGCCGGGATCGTGATCCAGACCCCGGGCTCCGGGGGCGCGACCGACGCGACGCCCGGCGCCTCCGACGGGATCTTCGTCTACCTCGCGAGCGCGGACCCTGCCGTCGCGATCGGCGACCTCGTGCGCGTCACGGGCGCCGCGTCCGAGCGCCAGGGGCAGACCCAGGTCGCCGCGACCGCGACCGACCTGGTGCAGGCCGGCGTCGGCGCGCCCGCCGCGACCGCGCTGCCCGACGCCCTCCGCGGCGCCGACCGCGAGTCGCTCGAGAGCATGCTCGTGACGCCCACGGGCGACTACCGCGTGGGATCCGCCCACCAGCTCGACACCTTCGGCACGCTCTGGCTGAGCGCCGGCGCCGACCTGCCCGTCAAGGCCACCGACGTCGTGCGGCCGGGCGCGGAGGCCGACCGGATCGCCGCCGACAACCGCGCGCGCCGGCTCCTCCTCGACGACGGCTACAACATCCAGCTGTCGAACGCCGCGTATCCCGCGGGCGCGACGCAGCCCTACTACACGGCCGACCGCGTGGTCCGGAACGGCGACGTGCCGGTCTTCCCGGCCACCCCGTACGTGCTCGCCTACGGCTTCGACGACTGGCGGCTCCAGCCCACGACGCCCGTCACCTCGCTCGACGCGGCCGGCCGGGTGCCGACATTCCGGAGCGGGAACCCGCGGCCGGCCTCCTCGCCCGAGGTCGGCGGCGACGTCCGCATCGCCGGGTTCAACGTCCTCAACTACTTCACGACGCTCGGCGAGCGCGGCGCTGCGACGGCGGACGAGTTCCAGCGGCAGCGCGCCAAGATCGTCACGGCGATCACGGGGCTCGACGCGCAGGTCGTGACCCTCATGGAGATCGAGAACTCCACGAGGTTCGGCGAGCCTGCGGACACCGCGACCGCCGACCTCGTGCGCGGCCTCAACGACGCCGCCGGATCCCGCGCGTGGGACTACGTGCGCACGCCCGCCGCGCTCGCGTCGACGCCGACCGACGAGATCCAGAACGCGATCATCTACCGCACGGACGCGGTGACGCCCGTCGGCGAGGCGGCCACCCAGATCGACGAGACCGTCTGGGGCAACGCCCGAGAGCCGATCGCCCAGTCCTTCCGCGGCGGCGACCAGACCTTCACCGTGGTCGCGAACCACCTCAAGTCGAAGTCCGGATCCGGCACGCAGCCGGCCGACGGCCAGGGCTTCTTCAACGCCGACCGGGTCGCCCAGGCGCAGGCCGTCGCGCGCTTCGCGGGCGAGCTGCAGGCGTCGAGCGGATCCGACCTCCTCTACCTGCTCGGCGACTTCAACGCCTACTCCGAGGAGGACCCGATCCAGGTCCTCCGCGACGCCGGCTTCGTCGACCTCGTGGCCGCGAGGGCGCCCGGCGAGCGCACGTACTCCTTCGACGGCGAGGTCGGATCCCTCGACCACGTCCTCGCCACCCGCGCCGGCGCCGAGCGCGTGACGGGCGTGGGCGTCTGGGACGTCAACGCGCCCGAGTGGGCGGCGCGCGAGTACGGCGGGGCCGCGACCGACGGATCCAGCGCCTTCCGCTCCAGCGACCACGACCCCGTGAAGGTCGGCCTCGACACCGTGCGCGACGCGTCGACGCTCGTCGGGTACGCCGACCGGCTGCTCGTCCGCAGCGGGCAGCCGGTGGAGTACTCCGTGCAGCTCCAGGCGGGCGGTGCTCCCGCGGCCGGCCGCGTGCGGATCCTCGACCGGGGCCGCGCGATCACCTCCGTCGACGTCACGGCCGACGACGCCGGCCGCGCGACCGTCACGCTGCCGCGGCTCTCCCGCGGCATCCACCTCATCACCGCGACCTACGACGGCGACACGGGGGCGCGCGGGGCGAACACCGTCTGGCCGTCGATCGTCCTCGTCTGGTAGCCGGCCGCCCCGCGTGGAATGCGCGGGGGATCCGCCCGGTTGCACCCCGAGACCGCACGAACCGAGCACGAGAAGAGGACGCACCATGGCCACCACCGAGCTGACCGCCGAGAACTTCGAGAGCATCGTCGACTCCAACGGCATCGTCGTCGTCGACTTCTGGGCCGACTGGTGCGGCCCCTGCAAGCAGTTCGCCCCCGTCTTCGACAAGTCGAGCGAGAAGCACGCCGACATCGTCCACGGCAAGGTCGACACCGAGGCGCAGCAGTTCCTCGCGCAGCAGGCGAACATCTCCGCCATCCCGACGCTCATGATCTTCAAGGACCAGACGCTCATCTTCAGCCAGGCCGGCGCCCTGCCCGCCCCGGCGCTCGAGTCGCTCATCGAGGAGGTCCGCGCCGTCGACGTGGCCGCCCTCAAGGAGCAGGCCGCCGCCGAGGCCGCGCAGGCCACGCCCGGCGCGAGCGCCGACCCCACCGCGATCTGATCCGCGGCTGAACCGCACCGTGCGGCCCCTCCCCATCCGGGAGGGGCCGTCCGCGTCCCCACGGCCCGCACCGCCGCCGTCCGCCGAGCGCCCCACGGATACGATTGCCCCGATGACCTCCACCCCTCCCGCCCCGGCCGGCACGGCCCCCTCCGCAGGCGCCCTGGCCCCCGCCCTCGAGCGCCTCGGCACGGTCTTCGGGTACGACGCCTTCCGCGGCGACCAGCAGGAGATCGTCGAGCACGTCATCGGCGGCGGCGACGCGCTCGTGCTCATGCCCACGGGCGGCGGCAAGTCGCTCTGCTACCAGATCCCGAGCCTCGTGCGCGAGGGCACCGGCGTCGTCATCTCGCCGCTCATCGCGCTCATGCAGGACCAGGTCGACGCGCTGCGCGCCGTCGGCGTCCGCGCCGCGTTCCTCAACTCCACGCAGGACCTCGAGACGAGCCGCGAGGTGGAGCGCGCCCTGCTCGACGGCGACCTCGACCTGCTCTACCTCGCGCCCGAGCGCCTCATCCTCGGCCGCATGGGCCGCCTGCTCGACGAGGCGCACGTGGCCCTCTTCGCCATCGACGAGGCGCACTGCGTCTCCCAGTGGGGCCACGACTTCCGCAAGGACTACCTCGCGCTGTCCATGCTCCAGGAGCGCTGGCCGGACGTGCCGCGCATCGCGCTCACCGCCACCGCCAACGAGGCCACCCACGCCGACATCACCGCGCGCCTCGGCCTCCAGGACGCGCGCCACTTCGTCTCCTCGTTCGACCGGCCGAACATCCGCTACCGCATCGTGCCCAAGGCCGAGCCGCGCAAGCAGCTGGTGGACCTGATCAAGAACGAGCACGCGGGCGACGCCGGCATCGTCTACTGCCTGAGCCGGAAGACCGTGGAGCAGACCGCGGAGGCGCTGAACAAGCAGGGGATCACGGCGCTGCCGTACCACGCGGGCCTCGACGCGGCCGTCCGCCAGCGCAACCAGGCGCGCTTCCTCCGCGAGGACGGCATCGTCATGTGCGCCACCATCGCGTTCGGCATGGGCATCGACAAGCCGGACGTGCGCTTCGTCGCCCACGTCGACCTGCCGAAGTCCATCGAGGGCTACTACCAGGAGACGGGTCGCGCGGGCCGCGACGGCCTGCCGTCCACCGCCTGGCTCGCCTACGGCCTCCAGGACGTGGTGCAGCAGCGCCGCATGATCGACCAGTCCGAGGGCGACGCGCAGCACCGCCGCCGGCTCTCGCAGCACCTCGACGCGATGCTCGCGCTCTGCGAGACCGTCGGCTGCCGGCGCGTGCAGCTCCTCCGCTACTTCGGCGAGGAGACGCAGGCCTGCGGCAACTGCGACACGTGCCTCGAGCCCGTCGAGACGTGGGACGCCACGGTGCCGTCGCAGAAGCTGCTGTCGACGATCGTGCGGCTGCAGCGCGAGCGGAACCAGCGCTTCGGCGCCGCGCACCTCATCGACATCCTGCTCGGCAACGAGACCGATCGCGTGCGCCAGCAGGGGCACGACCAGCTCGCCACCTTCGGCATCGGCGGCGAGCTCACCGACGTCCAGTGGCGCGGCGTCGTCCGCCAGCTGCTCGCGCAGGGCCTCCTCGGCGTGAGCGACGACGGCTACGGCACCCTCGTCATCACCCCGGGAAGCGGGGATGTGCTCACCGGATCCCGCCAGGTGCCCATGCGCCGGGAGCCCGAGCGCATCGTGCGCGGTCGCGGCACCCGCACCACACGCAGCAAGGGCGGCCAGGTCGTAGACCTCCCCGAGGAGGCGCAGGGCCTCTTCGAGGCGCTCCGCGCGTGGCGCTCGGAGCAGGCGAAGGAGCAGGGCGTGCCGGCGTACGTCGTGTTCGCCGACGTCACGCTGCGCGAGGTCGCCACGGTGCGCCCGCATGACCTCGGCCAGCTGGCGGGGATCACGGGCGTCGGCCAGAAGAAGCTCGACACGTACGGCGAGAGCCTGCTCGCGGTCGTCGCGGCCGGTTCCGCCGACCCGGGCGCAGCCGACTAGCGGCGCTTCCGGGGGCCGCCGACCGGAGCCGGCACCGGGCAGGATCCGAGGAGAGACCCGGTCCCGAGCCTCGAGGGCTGCGGGACCGAGCCGCGCGCGCGGCCGACTTTTACCCGAAGACCGGCCCGGCGCTGGCGGGACAGCTCACCCGAAGAGCTGTCGCCGTTGCCCACGATCGTACTGGTCCGGCCACCCGGTCCACGCGGGCTGTGGGGAGCCGCCGTCGCGTGGTAGCGGAGCGGCAGGGGCACGAGCCGGTGATCGAGCCCGCATGTAAACAGCGTGTAACGGGAGGCCGCAAACGCTTCATCGGCATTGCCAACACCGCATGGCGTATTTGTAATATGTCACCTACCACCGGCCACCCGAGGCTGGACGAGGGAGCGCCATGGCAGTGATCGGAGCAGACGCGGATGCCGTCCGCGGGGGCGAGCGCCGTCCCGCCGTCCTCCCCACCACCGGATCCCGCCGCCCGCTGGGTGCCTCGGCCGTCACCCTGGATGGCGGCCTGCTCGCCGCCTGGCAGGAGCGCAACCGGGCCCGCACCATCCCGCACGCCATCGCGTCGATGACCGCCGCCGGCAACCTCGACGACCTCCGAGCCGCCGTCGACGGTCCGGGGGAGCGGCCGGTCCCGCGCTACCCGTTCCTCGACACCGACGTCTACAAGACGCTCGAGGGCATCGCCTACGAGGTCGGCCGCGGCGCCGCGAGCCCGGAGATGCGCGCCTACCTCGACGAGGCCACGGACGTGCTGGAGCGCGTGCAGGCGGATGACGGCTACATCGGCTCGTACGTGCAGCGCCCCGGATCCGACCGCGAGCCCTGGTCCGACCTCGCCTGGGGCCACGAGCTCTACAACCTCGGGCACCTGATCCAGGCCGCCGTGGCCGACTCCCGCCAGGGCGGCGACGGCCGGCTCCTCGCCGTGGCCCGCCGCTTCGCCGACGCCGCGGTCCGCGCGTTCGGCCCGGGCGGGCGCTCCGAGGTCTGCGGCCATCCCGAGGTCGAGATGGCGCTCGTCGAGCTCTACCGGGAGACGGGGGAGCGCGCGTACCTCGACCTCGCCTCCGCGTTCGTCGACCGGCGCGGGCACGGCACGGTGGCGACGCGGATCTTCCCGGCCGAGTACTTCCAGGACGCGCACCCCTTCCGCGAGATGCCGGCGGTCACGGGCCACGCCGTCCGCATGGCGTACCTCGCCGCGGGCGCGACCGACGTGGCCGTCGAGACGGGCGACGCCGGTCTGCTCGCCGCCTCGGTCCGCCTGTTCGACGACGCCGTGCGCACCCGCCTCTACGTGACGGGCGGGCTCGGCAGCCGCCACTCGGACGAGGCCATCGGCGACGCGTACGAGCTGCCGAGCGAGCGCTCCTACAGCGAGACCTGCGCGGCCATCGCCGTGATGCAGTGGGCCTGGCGCCTCTTCCTCGCGACCGGCGAGCCCCGCTTCCTCGACACCTACGAGACCGTGCTGCTGAACGCCTACGCGGTGGGCCTGTCCGCCGACGGCGCGGGCTTCTTCTACGACAACCCGCTCCAGCGTCGCCCCGACCACCACGCGCAGTCGGGCGCCGAGACCGAGGGCGAGCTGATGCGCCGCCCGTGGTTCACGTGCCCGTGCTGCCCGCCGAACATCGTGCGCTGGATGAGCGAGCTGCAGGATCACGTGGCGGTGCAGGACGGCGACGACCTCGTGATCGCGCACCCGACCGCGTGCGTGATCCGCACCGAGGCGATCGACGTCCGCGTCACGACCGCGTACCCGTGGGACGGCTCCGTGCGCGTGGAGGTGCTGCGCGCGTCGGGCGCCGAGAGCGGCATCGTGATCCGCCGCCCGGGCTGGTGCCGTGCCGCGACCGCCTCCGTGCAGGGCGCCGACCGCGCGGCCACCGAGCTCGACGCGCTGGGTGCCGACCGGTGGATCCGCGCCACCCGAGCCTGGGCCGCCGGCGACGCGCTCGTGGTCGAGCTGGACATGCCCGTGCGGGCCCTCGGATCCCACCCGCACCTCGACGCCACGCGCGGCACCCGCGCGGTGGCCCGGGGCCCGATCGTGTTCGCGGTCGAGCAGGAGGACGCCGACGCGCCCGTCGACGACCTGCTCCTCGACCCGCGCGACCTGGCGGCGGCGCGGCCCGTCCCGCTCCCGCTCGCCGCGCCGTGG
>NZ_QWGT01000138.1 GCF_003576405.1 Clavibacter lycopersici | reverse complement strand
CGCCGCCCGCGACGAGCGCGCGGCGGGTGAGGATGCGGCGCCGGGTCGGGCCGTCGTGGTCGGCGTCGGGGGAGCGGTCGCCGTGCGGGGCGGGGGACTCGTCGGTCATGTGCGGCGTCCTCGTTCTCGGTCGCGGCGGGCGCGGCGGATCGTGCGGGCGCATCCAGGAGAGCACACGAGCGCCGCGCGACGCGAACCCGCGGCGACCCCCGTCCGGGCCGGACGACCGCGCATCGCCGGGGCGGCGCTCAGCAGGCCCGGTAGATCCGCAGGGCCGGCCCGTCGACCTCGACGAGGTCGCCGGGCGCGTCGTCCGTCGCCACGACCTCGGGCCGCTCCCACTCGCTCGACCAGAGCAGGCGCCAGGCCGTCACGCCCTCGCGCTCCGGCAGCCGCACCCGCTGGCGCGACTCCTGCCCGTGGACGACGACGAGGACCGTGTTCGGCTCCTCGTCCTCGGGGGTCGACGCGGTGATCCACTGCAGCGTGCGCGTGCCCGCCGACTCCCAGCCGGCCTCCGTCATGTGCGCGCCCTCGGCGTCGCGCCAGTCGAGGACGGACGCGCTCGGCACGTGCGTGTCCGGCGCGGCGTAGCGCACGGGGCGGAGCGCCGGGTTCTCCCGCCGGATCCGCAGCAGGTGCCGCGTGGTCGCGTGCAGGTCCATGCGCCACGCGTCCTCGTCCCAGCGCATCCAGGTCGCCGCGTTGTCGAGGCAGTAGCCGTTGTTGTTGCCGCGCTGGGTGCGGCCGCGCTCGTCGCCCATCGTGATCATGGGGATCCCCGCCGAGACGAGGAGCGTGCCCAGCAGGTTGCGGGACGTGCGCCTGCGTGCCGCGAGGATCGCCGCGTCGCGCGTCGGCCCCTCCACACCGTGGTTCCAGGAGCGGTTCGCGTCCGTGCCGTCGCGGTTGGACTCGCCGTTCCCGCTGTTGTGCTTCCGGTCGTAGGAGGTGAGGTCGGCGAGCGTGAAGCCGTCGTGCGCCGTGACGAAGGAGACGGAGGCGAGCGGGCCGCGGTCGGCGGAGAAGGTGTCCGACGACCCGGCGAGGCAGGACGCGAGCGCGCCGACGCCGTTCGTCGCGTGCCCGTGGAGCCGGGCCTCCGCCATGTCCGTGAGCCAGAAGTCGCGCACGCGGTCGCGGTAGCCGTCGTTCCACTCGCTCCAGCCGGATCCGAACCCGCCCGTGCGCCAGCCGCCCATGCCCACGTCCCACGGCTCGGCGATCATCAGGAGTCCGGCCAGGGCCTCGTCCTCGACGATGGCGCGCAGCAGCGGATGCCCGGGGTCGAAGTCCACGTGCTCGTCGCGCCCGAGGGTGACGGCGAGGTCGAACCGGAAGCCGTCGACGCCCATCACGTCGGACCAGTGCTCGAGCGAGTCGAGCACCAGGCGCTGCGCGTCGGGGCGCGAGAGGTCGACCGTGTTGCCGCAGCCGGTCACGTCGATGGGCGTGCCGTCGGGCGCGTGCCGGTAGTAGCGGGAGCCGTCGATGCCGCGGAGGCTCGTGACGGGTCCGTCGGCGCCCTCCTCCGCGGTGTGGTTGTAGACGACGTCGAGCACGACCTGGATCCCGGCGTCGTGCAGCGCGTCGACCATGGCCCGGAACTCGGCCGCGACCGCGTCGGCCCCGGCGTCCCGCGCCCGGCGGGTCGCGTACGGTGCGTGCGGCGCGAGGAAGGCGAGCGTGTTGTAGCCCCAGTGGTTGATGCGGCCCTGCGCGCGCAGCCGCTCCTCGCTCGTGGAGGCGTGCACCGGCAGGAGCTCGACCGTCGTGATCCCGAGGTCGACCAGGCGCTCCACCGACGACGGGTGCCCGAGCCCCGCGTACGTGCCGCGCAGCTCCTCGGGCAGGCGCTCGTCGAGCTTGGAGAAGCCGCGCACGTGCAGCTCGTAGACCACCTGGCGGTCGCGCGGCACCAGGGGGCGGGCAGCACGGCGGGCCGCTCGCTCGGCGGCGGGCACGTCGCTCGTGACGACCGAGCGCCAGGCGGCAGGGCCCACCTGCACGAGGCCGCGCGCGTAGGGGTCCAGCAGGTGGCGCGTGGGGTCGAAGGAGTCGCCGGGCGCGGGGTCGCCGTCGACGCGCACCGAGTACGCCGTGCCGGGGACGAGCCGGGCGCTGGATCCCGTCCACACGCCGCCCTCGCCGCGCTCCATGGGCACGACCTCGGCCACGCGGCGGGCGTCGTCGACGGCCGAGACGGTGAGCTCCACGGCGGACGCGCCGTGGCTCACGAGGCGCAGCGTGCCGCCCTCGTCGTGGAGCGTCAGCCCCAGGGGCACGGGCGGTCCGGGGCGCGGCATGCGACCTAGGCTAGATGCATGACGGTCTACCTCGACCACGCGGCCACCACGCCCATGCGGCCCGAGGCGATCGCGGCGCTCGCCGGGGCGCTCACCCTGGTGGGGAACCCGTCCTCCATCCACTCGCACGGCCAGGAGGCCCGGCGCGTGCTCGAGGAGGCGCGCGAGGCGATCGCGCGGGCGCTCGACGCCGACCCGGTCGAGGTCGTGCTCACCTCCGGCGGCACGGAGTCGGTGAACCTCGGGATCAAGGGGCTGCACGGCGCGCGCGTCGCCGGCGACCCGCGGCGCACGCGGATCCTCGTGCCCGACGGCGAGCACCACGCCACGGTCGACACGGTCGAGTGGCTCGAGCGTCGCGGCGCCGTCGTGGAGCGGCTCCCGATCGACGCGCTCGGCCGCATCCGGGTCGACCGGGTCGCCGCCGCGCTCGCCGCGGACCCCGGATCCGTCTCCCTCCTCACGTTCCTCGCCGCGAGCAACGAGGTCGGCACGATCCAGCCGGTCGAGGAGCTCGCGGCGCTCGCCGCCGCCCACGGCGTCCCCGTGCACGTCGACGCGGTCGCGGCGCTCGGGCACATGCCGGTGCCGTTCCGGCGCTGGCGGGACGCCGGCGTCTCCGCGGTGAGCGTCTCGGCGCACAAGGTCGGCGGGCCCGTCGGCAGCGGCGCGCTCGTGCTCGCGCGGCAGGCGACGGTGGATCCGCAGATCCACGGCGGCGGGCAGCAGCGGCAGGTGCGCTCGGGCACGCAGGACGCCGCCTCCGCGGTGGCGTTCGCGACGGCCGTGACGCTCGCCGTCGCCGAGCACGACGCCGAGGCGGTGCGCGTGGCGCGCCTCCGCGACCGGCTCGTCGCGACCGTGCTCCGCGACGTGCCCGGGGCCGTGCTCCGCGGAGACCCGGATCCCGCGGGCCGCCTCCCCGGAAACGCGCACCTCACCTTCGCGGGCTGCCAGGGCGACTCGCTCCTGCTCCTGCTCGACATGGCCGGCGTCTCCGTCTCGACCGGATCCGCGTGCCAGGCCGGCGTGCCCGAGGTCTCGCACGTGCTGCTCGGCATGGGGATCCCGGAGGACGAGGCCCGCGGCGCCCTGCGGTTCACGCTCGGCCGCACCACGACGGACTCCGACGTCGACGCGCTCCTCGCCGCCCTGCCCGACGCCGTCGCGCGCGCCTCCCGGGCGGGCCTCGCGGGACGCGCGGCGCGTAGGCTCACGGGGTGAAGATCCTCGCAGCGATGAGTGGCGGAGTCGACTCCGCCGTGGCCGCCGCCCGCGCCGTCGAGGCCGGGCACGACGTGACGGGCGTGCACCTCGCACTCAGCCGCATGCCGGGCACGCTGCGCACCGGATCGCGCGGCTGCTGCACCGTCGAGGACTCGATGGACGCGCGTCGCGCCGCCGACCTCCTGGGCATCCCGTTCTACGTGTGGGACTTCTCCGAGCGCTTCGCGGCCGACGTGGTCGACGACTTCGTCGCCGAGTACCAGGCGGGCCGCACCCCGAACCCCTGCATGCGCTGCAACGAGAGGATCAAGTTCGCCGCGCTGCTGGAGAAGGCCCTCGACCTCGGCTTCGACGCCGTGTGCACGGGTCACTACGCCGACGTCCTCCCGGGGCCCGACGGGCAGCCCGAGCTGCACCGCGCCGCCGCCTGGGCGAAGGACCAGTCGTACGTGCTGGGCGTGCTCACGGCCGAGCAGATCGCGCACTCGTACTTCCCGCTCGGATCCACGCCCTCCAAGGCCGAGGTGCGCCAGGAGGCGGCGGCGCGCGGGATCCAGGTCGCGCAGAAGCCCGACAGCCACGACATCTGCTTCATCCCCGACGGAGACACGCGCGGCTGGCTCGCCGACCGCGTGGGTGCCGAGCCCGGCGACATCCTCGACGGCGAGGGGAACGCGATCGGCACGCACCAGGGCGCAGCGGCCTTCACGGTCGGGCAGCGCAAGGGCCTCGCCATCGGCACGCCGGCGCCCGACGGCCGGCCGCGCTTCGTGCTGGAGATCCGGCCGAAGGACAACACGGTGGTGGTCGGCCCGCAGGAGGCGCTGGCGATCCGCGAGATCGCCGGGTCCGCGTACACCTGGGCGGGCACCCCGCCCACGCGGCCCGACCAGCCCTTCGACTGCGACGTGCAGATCCGCGCCCACGCCGACCCGGTGCCCGCGAGCGCCCGGGTGTCGGGGGTCGACGGCATGGTGGAGCTCGTGATCACCCCGCGAGACCCCCTCCACGGCGTCGCCCCCGGACAGACCGCCGTCGTCTACGCCGGCACGCGCGTGCTCGGCCAGGTCACCATCGACCGCACCGTGAGCGCCGTGGACGACGCCCGGCCGCCGATGCGCGACGCCGTCCTCGCGGGCGCGGCCGCGGGGGAGTGACGCGACCATGACCGACACGGTTCCCGGCACCGCGGACGACGACGCCGTCCCCGCCACCACGCCCGCCGACCTCGAGGCCGCCAGCGCCCGGGTGGACGCGCTCCGCGCCGAGATCGAGCGCCACCGCGACGAGTACTACGCGTCGAACGGCAGCACCGTCTCCGACGCCGAGTACGACGCCCTCGTGCACGAGCTCGAGGCGCTCGAGGAGTCGCACCCGACGCTCCGCAGCCAGGACAGCCCCACCCAGACCGTCGGCGGCCGGGCGGAGACCACGCTCTTCGCGCCCGTCACGCACGCCGAGCGCATGCTGAGCCTCGACAACGTGTTCAGCGAGGAGGAGCTCGCCGAGTGGGCCGCCAAGGTCGAGCGCGACGCGGGCAGCGGCCGGGTCAGGTACCTCAGCGAGCTCAAGATCGACGGCCTCGCCATCAACCTCCGCTACGAGCACGGCGTGCTCGTCACGGCGGCCACGCGCGGCGACGGCGTCGTCGGGGAGGACGTCACGCAGAACGTGCTCACGATGGGCACCGTGCCGGAGCGCCTCGAGGGCACCGGGCACCCGCCGCTCGTCGAGGTGCGCGGCGAGATCTTCTTCCCCGTCGCCGGGTTCGACGAGCTGAACGCCCGCCAGCTGGAGGTCGGGGAGCGCGTCTTCGCGAACCCCCGCAACGCCGCCGCGGGATCCCTGCGGCAGAAGGAGGAGGGCAAGAGCCCCGCCCGGCTCGAGCTCATGCACGCGCGCATCCGACGGCTCCGCATGCTCGTGCACGGCATCGGCGCGTGGCCCGTCCGCGAGCTGGAGCGCGACGCGCACGTGTCCGCGCAGTCCGAGGTGTACGACCTGCTCGGCTCGTGGGGCCTCCCCATCTCGACGCACTTCCGCGTGTTCGACGACATCGCCGAGGTCACGGAGTTCGTGCGGCGCCACGGCGCCCATCGCGCGGAGGTCGAGCACCAGATCGACGGCATCGTCGTCAAGGTCGACGACCTGGGCCTCCACGAGGAGCTCGGCGCCACCAGCCGCGCGCCGCGCTGGGCGACCGCCTACAAGTACCCGCCCGAGGAGGTCAACACCAAGCTCCTCGACATCGTCGTGAGCGTCGGGCGCACGGGCCGCGCCACGCCGTTCGCGGTCATGGAGAAGGTCGAGGTCGCCGGATCCGAGGTGCGCCAGGCCACGCTGCACAACCAGCAGGTCGTCAAGGCCAAGGGCGTGCTCATCGGCGACACGGTCGTCCTGCGCAAGGCCGGCGACGTCATCCCCGAGGTGCTCGGCCCGGTCGTGGAGCTCCGCGACGGATCGGAGCGCGAGTTCGTGATGCCCACGCTCTGCCCCGAGTGCCAGACGCCGCTGAAGCCGGCGAAGGAGGGCGACATCGACCTCCGCTGCCCGAACGCGCGCAGCTGCCCGGCGCAGGTGCGCGGGCGCGTCGAGCACGTCGCCTCGCGCGGCGCGCTCGACATCGAGGGCCTCGGCGAGGTGGCGGCGGCCGCGCTCACGCAGCCGCTCGAGCCCGAGGATCCGCCGCTCGAGACCGAGGCGGGTCTGTTCGAGCTCACGATGGCCGACCTCGTGCCCATCACCGTCGTCGTGCGCGACGCCGAGACCGGCATGGTCAAGCTCGACGAGAGGACCGGCGAGGCCAAGCGCGTCACGCCGTTCCGCCGCAGGCGCGCCCCGAAGCGCGACGGCGCCTTCGACCCCGCGGAGCCGTGGGGCGACGAGCACTCCGTGCCGTCGAAGTCGGCCGAGGTCCTGCTGGATAACCTCGAGAAGGCGAAGACCCAGGACCTCTGGCGCATGCTCGTCGCCCTGAGCATCCGCCACGTCGGCCCGGTCGCGGCGCGCGCCCTGGCCGGCTGGTTCGGCTCGCTCGACGCGATCCGCGCCGCGAGCCGCGAGGAGCTCGCGGCGGTCGACGGCGTGGGCGGCATCATCGCCGACGCGCTCCTGGATTGGTTCGAGGTCGACTGGCATCGCGAGATCGTCGAGCGCTGGGAGCGGGCCGGTGTCGTCACCGCCATCCCCGGGCACCCGGGTCCCGGGGCGGCGGCCGCCGCGGGCGGCGTGCTCGCCGGGCTCACGGTCGTGGCCACCGGATCCCTCGAGGGCTACACGCGCGAGGGCGCGCTCGAGGCGATCATGGCGGCGGGCGGCAAGGCGGGATCCAGCGTCAGCAAGAAGACGCACTACGTCGCCGCGGGGCCTGGCGCCGGCTCGAAGCTCGGCAAGGCGGAGGCCCTCGGCGTGCGCATCATCGACGCGGCCGAGTTCCGCCTCCTCGTGGAGCAGGGTCCCGACGCCATCGCGCTGCCCGACGAGGGTCCGGCGCCGGATGCCGCCGCGCCGGCAGCCGAGGGCGAGACCGCGGATGCCGGGCACGCCGACGCCGCGCCCGCCGAGCCGGAGCCGAAGCGCGCCCGGAAGGAGAACGCGCCGATCGAGTCGGCGCCGGATCCCACCTCCGACGGCGAGCTGTGACCCCCTGATCGGGACTCCCGCCCGTTCCGCCGCGCCGATACCATGAGCGGACGCGTCGGCGCGGGCGCGCTCCCCGGCGCCGGCCCTCCGACGCCGGCTCTCTGGGGGATCTCGAACCGTGTCGACTCGTCTGCGCGCGCTGCTCACCGCCTCGGCCATCGCCTGCGGGCTGGTCGGGGCGATCGTCGCACCCGCGACCACGGCCGTCGCCGCGACGCGCCCGCCCGCCGTGCTCGCGGGGCCGGACGCCGCGGATCCGACGAGGGGAGCGCACCTGCCGAGCCCGACGCGCGTGGTCCAGCGGCTCCGCGACCAGGACGTCTCGGACCGGACCCTGCGCGACACGGCCCCCCTCGCGCTGCTCGGCGCGCTGCCCGCGCTCGACGCGCCGGAGCTGCGGCGGCTCGCGCACGCGATCCCCGACACGATCCGGGAGCTCG
>NZ_QWGT01000137.1 GCF_003576405.1 Clavibacter lycopersici | reverse complement strand
CGCACCGGCCGGTCGACGCACGCGTCGACCGGCCTCCACCGGGTCGGGCCGGCCGCGCACCGCGGCCGGCCCGATCCCGGGCGGCGATCACCCGCCGCCCCAGCATCACCGCCGGGAACCCGGCACCACCATCCACACAAGTGAGGCAGGCCATGGCCAACCACATTCTCGAGATGCGCGGCATCACCAAGACGTTCCCCGGCGTCAAGGCGCTGCAGGACGTCACTCTCGAGGTCACGCGCGGCACGTGCCACGCGATCTGCGGCGAGAACGGCGCGGGCAAGTCGACCCTGATGAAGGTCCTGTCCGGCGTCTACCCGGCCGGCTCCTACGACGGCGACATCGTCCTCGAGGACCAGGTCGTCAAGTTCTCCAGCATCCGCGACAGCGAGAAGTCGGGCGTGGTGATCATCCACCAGGAGCTCGCGCTGAGCCCCTTCCTCTCCATCGCGGAGAACATCTTCCTCGGCAACGAGATCTCCAAGGGCGGCTTCATCGACTGGAACGCCACCAACGTCGAGGCGGCCAAGCTCCTCGCCCGCGTCGGGCTGAGCGACAACCCGGCCACGAAGATCGCCGACATCGGCGTGGGCAAGCAGCAGCTCGTGGAGATCGCGAAGGCGCTGTCGAAGGAGGTGAAGCTCCTCATCCTCGACGAGCCCACCGCGGCGCTGAACGACGAGGACTCCGCCCACCTGCTCGACCTGATCAAGCACCTCAAGGGCCAGGGCATCACGAGCATCATCATCAGCCACAAGCTGAACGAGATCAAGGCGATCGCCGACGCCGTGACGATCATCCGCGACGGCAAGACCATCGAGACCCTCGACCTCGCCAGCGACGCCATCAGCGAGGAGCGCATCATCAAGGGCATGGTCGGCCGCGATCTGCAGAGCCGCTACCCCGACCGCACGCCGGACATCGGCGAGGAGGTCCTCCGCATCGAGGACTGGACGGTCCACCACCCGCAGGAGCACGCTCGCGTCATCGTCGACCACGCCAACCTCAACGTCCGCGCGGGCGAGGTCGTCGGCATCGCCGGCCTCATGGGCGCCGGCCGCACCGAGCTCGCGATGAGCGTCTTCGGCCGCTCCTACGGCGCCAACATCTCCGGCAAGCTCTACAAGCGCGGCAAGGAGATCCAGGCCAAGACCGTCGGCGACGCCATCAAGCACGGCATCGCGTACGCCACGGAGGACCGCAAGCACTACGGCCTCAACCTCATCGACGACATCAAGCGCAACGTCTCCGGCGCCGCGCTCGACAAGCTGGCCAAGGCCGGCTGGGTCGACGCGAACCAGGAGTACGTGGTCGCCGACGGCTACCGGAAGTCGATGAACATCAAGGCCCCGAGCGTGGGCGCCATCACCGGGAAGCTCTCCGGCGGCAACCAGCAGAAGGTCGTCCTCTCGAAGTGGATGTTCTCCGACCCGGACGTGCTCATCCTCGACGAGCCCACGCGCGGCATCGACGTCGGCGCCAAGTACGAGATCTACACGATCATCAACGCGCTCGCCGCGCAGGGGAAGGCCGTCATCGTCATCTCCAGCGAGCTGCCCGAGCTGCTCGGCATCTGCGACCGGATCTACGCCCTCTCCGCCGGGCGCATCACGGGCCAGCTGCCGATCTCCGAGGCGACCCCCGAGAGCCTCATGACCTACATGACCAAGGAAAAGGAATAGTCACCATGTCCAGTCTCAGCAGTGTGGCGGGTTTCCTCGTCAGTCGCCTCAGGCAGATCGGCATCTTCATCGCGCTGATCGCGATCGTGGTGCTGTTCCAGATCCTCACCGACGGGACGCTCCTCGAGCCCCGCAACGTCACGAGCATCGTCGTCCAGAACGCCTACATCCTGATCCTCGCGATCGGCATGGTGATGATCATCATCGCGGGCCACATTGACCTGTCGGTCGGCTCCGTGGTCGCCCTCATCGGCGCCATCTCGGGTGTGTTCGCCGTGAACTGGGGCTGGCCCTGGTGGGCGTCCATCATCGCGAGCCTCGTGGTCGGCGGCCTCATCGGCGCCTGGCAGGGCTTCTGGGTGGCGTACGTCGGGATCCCCGCGTTCATCGTGACCCTCGCGGGCATGCTGACGTTCCGCGGCCTCGCCCAGATCGTGCTCGACAACCGCCCCATCACCCCGTTCCCCGACGGCTACGTCGCGGTCGGCGCCGGCTTCCTCCCCGACCCCTCCGGCGGCACGTCCTACCTCGAGTGGGTCACCGTCACGCTCGGCGTGCTCGCGGCGCTGTTCCTCGTGGCCCAGCAGGTGCGTGAGCGCCGTGCCCGCGTGAAGCTCAACCTCGAGGACGAGCCGTTCGCCTGGTTCGTGACGAAGCTCGCGACCATCGCGATCCTCGTGCTCGGCATCACCTACCTGCTCGCGAGCTACCAGGGCACCCCGATCGTCCTCGTGATCCTCGCCGTGCTGGTGCTCGTCTACACGGCGGTGATGAACCGCAGCATCTTCGGCCGTCACATCTACGCCCGAGGCGGCAACCTCAACGCGGCGCAGCTGTCCGGCATCAACACGAAGCGCGTGGACTTCCTGCTCTTCGTGAACATGGGCGTCCTGGCCGCCCTCGCGGGCATCGCCTTCACCGCCCGCAGCAACTCGGCGCTGCCCGGTGCCGGCAACGGCTTCGAGCTCGACGCCATCGCCGCGGTGTTCATCGGCGGCGCGGCCGTCACGGGCGGCATCGGCACCGTGATCGGCGCCATGATCGGTGGTCTGATCATGGGCGTGCTGAACAACGGCATGTCGCTGCTCGGCCTCGGCACGGAGTACCAGCAGCTCATCAAGGGCCTCGTGCTCCTGCTGGCCGTCGCGTTCGACGTGTTCAACAAGAGCCGCGGATCCAAGTCCGCGACCTGATCCACCCGTACGACCCGCGCTGACGCGCACAAGGGGCCCGGCATCCGTGAGGACGCCGGGCCCTTCCGCGTTACCGCGCCGGACGTCGGACGTCGGGCGCCGGACGCCGGACGCCGGACGTCCGGCGGACCCCGGGTGCCGGGTGCCGGGACGACGGAGGGCCCGGCATCCAGGTGGATGCCGGGCCCTCCGGTGGTGCGGGGGAGCGCTAGGAGCGCGCGCCCATCAGGTGCTCGAGCGCCAGCTGGTTCAGGCGGACGAAGCCGAAGCCCTTGCCGTCGAAGTACTCGTCGGCCGGGAAGTCCTCGTAGGAGGAGCGGTCGGCGAGGATGTCGTCGTACGACTCGCCCTCGTCGAGCGTCGGGGTGTCGATCTCGGGGACCTTGGCGGCGGCGAGCGCCTCCTGGACCTCGGGGTCGGCGCGGAAGGCCTGCGCGCGCTCCTTGAGGAGCAGGTACATGCGCATGTTCGCGGCGGCGGAGTCCCACACGCCCGTGATGTCCTCTGTGCGGCTGGGCTTGTAGTCGAAGTGGCGCGGGCCGTCGTACGAGCGGCCGCCGCCCACGCCGCCGTTCTCCAGCAGGTCGACGAGCGAGAACGCGTTCTGCAGGTCGCCGTGGCCGAAGACGAGGTCCTGGTCGTACTTGATGCCGCGCTGGCCGTTGAGGTCGATGTGGAAGAGCTTGCCCTGGTACAGCGCCTGCATGATGCCGGCGGTGAAGTTGAGGCCCGCCATCTGCTCGTGGCCGACCTCGGGGTTCACGCCCACGAGCTCGGGGCGCTCGAGGGTCTCGATGAAGGCGAGCGCGTGGCCGAGCGTCGGCAGCAGGATGTCGCCGCGGGGCTCGTTGGGCTTCGGCTCGATGGCGAAGCGGATGTCGTAGCCCTTGTCGGTGACGTAGTCGCCGAGCAGGTTGACGGCCTCGCGGTAGCGCTCGAGCGCGCCGCGGACGTCCTTGGCGGAGTCGTACTCGGCGCCCTCGCGGCCGCCCCACATCACGAACGTCTGCGCGCCGAGCTCGGCGGCGAGGTCGATGTTGCGGAGCACCTTGCGGATCGCGAACCGGCGGACGGCGCGGTCGTTGCTGGTGAAGCCGCCGTCCTTGAAGACGGGGGCGGAGAAGAGGTTCGTGGTGACCATCGGCACGACGATGCCGGTGTCGCTGAGCGCGCCCTTGAGGCGGTCGATCTGCGTCTGGCGCTCGGCGTCGGTGGATCCGAAGGCGAAGAGGTCGTCGTCGTGGAAGGTGAGGCCGTAGGCGCCCAGCTCCGAGATGCGCTCGACGCCCTCGACCACGTCGAGGTCCGAGCGGGTGGGGCCGCCGAAGGGATCGGCCCCCGTGTATCCGATGGTCCAGAGTCCGAACGAGAACTTGTCCTCGCGGGTGGGGGTGAGCGCCATGGTGTCTCCTGTCAGCGTCGTCGGTGATTTGTTGCTAGCTACAACCTAACCCGCCGGCGCCCGGGGCACAACGTGGACCAGGCGGCGGCGGCCGGTCAGCTGGACGCGTCGTCGGGGCCCGGGCAGGATGGCGGGAGGCCGTGGCCGATCGGGTGCGCGAGCGCGGGTCGGGCGGCCGCCCACCCCGACGGAGAGGTCCCCGAACGCCATGACCGACGCATCGCCCGCAGCATCCGGATCACCCCGGGACACCGCCGACGACCGGGGAGAGGGGCTCGAGTTCCCGCCCGGCTTCCTGTTCGGATCCGCCACCGCCTCGTACCAGATCGAGGGCGCGGTCGACGAGGGCGGGCGCGGCCCCTCCATCTGGGACACGTTCAGCCGCACGCCCGGCAAGGTGCTCGGCGGCGACACGGGCGACGTCGCCGACGACCACTACCACCGGCTCGAGTCCGACCTCGACATGATGCAGGCGCTCGGCCTCGAGGCGTACCGCTTCTCGATCGCGTGGCCGCGCATCCAGCCGACCGGCCGCGGGCCCGCGAACCCGGAGGGCCTCGCGTTCTACGGGCGTCTCGTCGACGGGCTCGTCGCGCGGGGGATCACCCCCATCGCGACGCTGTACCACTGGGACCTCCCGCAGGCGCTCGAGGACGAGGGCGGGTGGACGAACCGCGACACCGCGTACGCGTTCGCCGACTACGCCCGGATCATGGGCGAGGCGCTCGGCGACCGGATCGGCACCTGGACCACGCTCAACGAGCCGTGGTGCTCGGCCTACCTCGGCTACGCGGCGGGCGTGCACGCGCCGGGACGCACCGACGCGGAGGACTCGTTCCGGGCCGTGCACCACCTCAACCTCGCGCACGGCCTCGCGGTCGCCGCGCTGCAGGAGGTCGTGCCCGCGGATGCGCGCTTCTCCATCACGCTCAACCTGCATGTGATCCGCGGCGAGGGCGACACGGGCCCCGAGGCCGTCCGCCGCGTGGCCGGCGTGGGCAACCGCCTCTTCCTCGACCCGCTGCTGAACGGCACCTACCCGGCCGACGTGATCGAGGACACCGCAGGGATCACCGACTGGTCGTTCGTGCTGCCCGGCGACACGGAGCTCATCCGCCAGCCGCTGCACCTGCTCGGCGTCAACTACTACAACACCAGCCGCGTCAGGATGCGGGACGGCTCGTCCGCTGCGGGCGGCACCTCCATCCACGGCGACGTCGCGGCCACGCCGTTCCCCGGCACCGACGACGTCGAGTTCCTCGAGCAGCCGGGCCCGTACACGGCGATGGGCTGGAACATCGAGCCGCAGGGCCTCGAGGACCTGCTCGTGTCGCTGCACGAGGAGTTCCCCGACCTGCCGCTCATGGTGACGGAGAACGGCGCCGCGTTCGACGACGAGGTGACCGTGGACGACGGCGTGCGCGCCGTGCACGACCCCGAGCGGATCGACTACCTGTCGCGCCACTTCGCGGCCGCGCACCGCGCGATGGCCCGCGGCGTGGACCTCCGCGGCTACCAGGTGTGGTCGCTCCTCGACAACTTCGAGTGGGCCTTCGGGTACTCGAAGCGGTTCGGCATCGTGCACGTCGACTACGACACCCAGGAGCGCACGCCCAAGGACAGCGCGCTCTGGTACGCGCGGCTCATCGCCGACCGCGCCATCCCCGCGGTCGACGCGCGACCCGAGCGCCACGTGCGCCCCGGGGCGTGAGCGGGCCCCCGCCCGGCACGGACGAGCGGGCGGCGCTCGCCGACGGCGTCGTGATGCGGCCCGCGCGGATCACCGACGCCGCCGCGCTCGCCGAGGCGTACCGCGCGAACCGGGAGCACCTCCGCCCGTTCGAGCCGGCGCGCACGGACGCCTTCTTCACGTCGGCCGGGCAGCGGGCGCAGCTCGCGGGGCGCGTCGCCGAGCGGGCGGCCGGATCCGGTCTGCCGTACCTCATCGTGGCGGGCGACCGGATCATCGGCCGCTGCGACATCTTCGCCGTGAAGCGCGGGGCGGCGCAGAGCGCGAGCCTCGGCTACTGGATCGACCGGGACAGGCAGGGCGCGGGGCTCGCGACGGCCGCGGCGCACGAGGCGGTCCGCATCGCGCGCGCCGCGGGGCTGCACCGGCTGGAGGCGTCGACGCTCGTCGGGAACGGCGGATCCGAGGCCGTGCTCACGCGCGCCGGCTTCACGGCGATCGGGGTGGCGCCGGCGTACCTGCGGATCGACGGCGTGTAGCGCGACCACACGCTGTGGCAGCGCGTGGTCGACGGCGCGCGCTGACGGGGATCCGCCCTGGGGCGGACACCCGCCGGTCAGGCGTCGAGGAGCAGCTCGGTCATGCTGCGCAGGCGCGCCTGCGCGCTCGAGTCCGCACCGCTGCGGTCGACGACGATGGCGTGCACCTGGTCGGCGACGCGCAGGAGGTCCGGCAGGATCCCGCGCCCGCGCTCCGTCAGGGCGATGAGCAGCCGGCGTTCGTCGGCCTGGTCGCGCTGCCGCGTGATGTAGCCGAGGAGCTCGAGGCGCTTGAACAGCGGGGACAGGGTGCCCGGCGTGAGCTGGACGGCGTCGCTGAGGTCGCCCGCGCGGCGGGGATCCTGCTCGTGCAGCGCCAGCATGACGAGGTACTGCGGATGCGTGAGGTGGTACGGCTTCAGCAGGGGCCGATAGAGCGAGATCACCGCTCGGGACGCGGCGGCCAGCAGCAGTCCCATGTCGCGGTCGAGCAGCGCTCCGTCGTGATCCGTCATGTGTCCTCCTGGCCGTCTGCGGGACGCGTCCCCCGACGGCCTGATCCCTTCGGACGCTACTCCCGGGATCGACGAGCGGGGCGGCTCGGCACCGCACGCACAGCCCGCGCGGAGGCGGGTGTCATCACTCGGTGCCCGGCGGCATCCAGCCCTTGTCCATCTGGTGGCGGCGCACCTCCGTGACGGCCCGGTCGGCGTCGACCGGCACCGCCTCCCAGATGATGCCGGAGCCGTCGAGCCAGCCCAGCGCGAGCATGGTGTCGGCCAGGTCCTCCACGAACATGGACACCGTCGAGCCGTGGGAGCGGATGAGGTCGCCGTGCAGGCTCCAGCCGAAGTACGCGGACAGGTACCTGGCCTGCTCGGAGTGGCTGCGCTGCAGGTGGCGGTTCAGCCGCTCGGTGGAGCCGCCCGAGGCCTGGACCTCGTCCTGGAGCTCGTCGCCGTGCTGGTCCGACATGCGTCACCGTTCCTCGCATCAGGGTGCCCACGGTGGACACCGGAGGCAGACTGCTCAGACGCTACCGACCGCCCCCGACAATCCGCTCGGAGGAGCGCGGTGCGGCGGTGGCGGCGCATCGGCGGCGATCACGCGCGGCGCAGCTCCCAGTCGCCCACGCGCAGCCGCGCGAGCGCCGCGACGGCGGCCTGCACGGCGGTGGAGCCGGATCCGCCCGGCGCGGTGACGACGTGGACCACGC
>NZ_QWGT01000136.1 GCF_003576405.1 Clavibacter lycopersici | reverse complement strand
TGCGGCCGGCTCGGCGGCGGCAGCGTCTGCGTCCGCGGCGTCCGCGGCGTCCGCCGGGTCCGCGACGGTCGCGAGCTCCGGCGTCGTCCCGGGCGCGACGCGGTGCCTGGTCGCCTGCTCGTACGCGTAGGCCATCGCCAGCAGGTCGCCGTCGCGGCTGCGGGGCGCCGCGAGCTCGAGGCCGACCTGCGCGCCCGTGGACGTGGATCCGGCGGGGACGGAGATCGTGGGGATCCCCGTGTTCGCGCCGACGTCGCAGAACGTGGTGCCCGCCCAGTCCGGCGTCGCGCTGGTGGCGCTCGTCGGCATCGCGAGCGCGTCGATCCCCTGCTCGACGAAGAACGCGTCCATCGCCGCCTTGCCCGCGTCCTGCTCGGCGATCGACCGCTCGTACTCGGGGTTCGGGACGTCCTCGTGGCTGAGGAAGTACGCGATGTCGCTGTCGGTGAGGGCGCTCGGCCGGTCGGCCATCACGTCCGCGAAGGAGAGCACGTCGGCGGGCGCCGTGCGGGCCGCGACGCGCGCCGGCCAGGTCGCGGGCGTCTCCCGGAGGAAGCGGTCGATGGCCGGGCGCATGTCCCGCCAGCCGCCGCTCTGCAGCGTCTGCTCCACGAACTCCTTCGTCAGCGGCACCTCCACGACCTCGGCGCCCTGGGCCTGGAGGTCGCGCACGGCCTGCTCCATGAGGGCGGACGTCTCGGCGAGGCCCGGCTTCTCGGGAGCCTCCGGGATGTCCCAGCGCACCCAGCCGATGCGCTTCCCGGCGAGCGCCGTGGTCGACAGCCCGGAGACGTACGCGTCGGTGGCCTGCTGGTCGGCGATCTCGGTGAGCGGATCCGCCGGGTCGCGCCCCGCGAGCACCTCGGTGAGGAGCGCCGCGTCGGCGACCGTCGTGGTCATGGGTCCCGAGACGTCCTGCCGGGGCGAGAGCGGCACGATCCCGGCGGTGCTCGTCAGGCCCATCGTCGGCCGGAACCCCACGAGCCCCTGGTGCGCGGCCGGCCCGAGGATGGATCCGCACGAGTCGGTGCCGAGGCCCGCCGGCGCGTACGCGGCCGCGACCGCCGCCGCAGTGCCGCCGCTGGATCCGCTCGCGCTCCACGACCGGTCGTACGGGTTCGCCGTGCGGCCGCGGGCGGAGCTCAGCGTGTAGGTCCCGTGCCACGCGAACTCGGACATGTTCGTCTTCGCGAGGATGATCGCGCCGGCCGCCCGCAGCCGCGCTACAGCGGTGGAGTCGGCCGTCGTGCGGTAGTCGCGGAGCGCCGCGCTGCCGGCCGTGGTGGGCATGTCGGCCGTGGCGTGGTTGTCCTTCACGACGATGGGGACGCCGTGCAGCGGACCCCGGATGGTGCCGGCCGCGCGCTCCGCGTCGAGCTCGGCTGCCGTCGCGAGCGCGTCCGGGTTCGTCGTGATGACGGCCTGGAGGCCGGGTCCGTCGGGGCCCCGGTCGTCGTACGCGTCGATGCGCGCGAGGTAGGCGCGGGTCAGGTCGACGGAGGTGGTGGATCCGGCGTCGAGGAGCGCGACCGCGTCCGCGACGCCCAGGTCGACGACCGCGGGGGCGGTCGCGGCATCCGTGGCGGCGTCGGCGGATGCGCGTGCCGGGTCCGCCGCGATCCCGCCGCCCGCCGCGAGGCCGACCGCGAGCGCGGCCGCCGCGAGGGCGCGACCGCCGACGCGGATCCCTGCGCGGGCGCGTCGACGAGCGGGCATGCGGATCCATCCAGACGGGGGAGAGGCGTCTCCCCAGTCTGGGAACCGGGTGTTGCGGGGGCGTTTCCGGCGCGGGACGATCCCGGGTCGTCAGGCGGCCGGCGACCCGGGCCGGGTCAGCGCTGCTTGGGGAAGACGATCCAGAGGATCAGGTACAGCAGCACCTGCGGGCCCGGCAGCACGATGGAGATCACGAACAGCAGGCGGACGAGGAAGCGGCTGATGCCGAAGCGGTCGGCGAGGGCGGCGCAGACGCCGGCGATGATCTTCCCGCGACGGGGACGGATGAGGGTGGCCATGCATCGAGCATGCCAGGCGCGGATGCGTCGCCGCCGGGCTGGCGCCCCCGCGCTGCCGCCCACATGCCACCGCGCGACCTGGGCAGCCCGTGGGAAAGCGCGCATTCCCTCGTGCGCCGGAATTAGCGTCGGGGGATGCGGATCCGAACCCTGCCCCTGGTCCTGATCGCCTCGTCCGCGGTCGTCCTGACGTCGTGCACCGGCCCGGATGAGGCCCCGCCCGTCCCGCTGCCGGTGCCCTCGTCCGTCGAGACGTCGCCGGCGTCGGGGTCCGCCGCCGAGGCCGACACCGCCGAGACCGCGCTCGTCGCCGCGTACCTCGATGCCGTCGCGGCCCGCGACGCCGACGCCGCGTGGGCGATGCTCACGCCGGAGGCGCAGGCGTCGGCGGGATCCCGCGAGTCGTACGTCGCGTCCTTCGGCGGTGCCGGGACCGTCTCGCCCGAGGAGGCCGAGCGGCTGCGCGCCGTCGAGCCCGTCTCGGCGGAGGGGCCCGAGGGCGCGTTCACGCTGGTGTCCGCGGTGGACGGCGACCTCGCAGACGCCTGGATCGTGCGCGAGACCGACCAGGGTCTCCTGCTCGACGACCACGTCGTCCCGTCGACCGGCGCGACGCCGTACGAGTGGCGGAACCCGGCGGCCGGACCCGAGGAGTCCGCCGACCCGGCGCCCGCCGTCGACACCTCCCGACCTCTCTCCGTCGCGTTCGCCGCTCCCGAGGACGGCGCGGACGGCGATGGGCTCGTCGGCTACCCGGACACGGCGTGGGCGTGGATCGACGGCGTCGAGGTGCCCGTCGCGCTCGCCGCCGCGGGATCCGGCCGCCTGCTCGAGCTCGACACCTCGGCCTGGACGGATGATGACGAGACGCCGGACGCGGTCACGCTCGTCTGGCAGGTCGGCGGCGACTCGCCCGCCTGGCGCAGCACGACCGTCGCGGCCTGACGGCCCGCACGGCGCGGACATTCCCGACGGCTCCCCGAGAGTCCTCGACGAAGGCTTTGCACCCAAATCCATGGTGCGATACTCGAACGGACGAGCCGGGGCTCGGCGTGTGCTCGCGGTGCCGCGGGTCGCGGGCGATCCCGCTCCGCGCCGCCGACGCCCCTCCGGACCGGGAGGAGCCCATGGACCAGCACCGATCGGAGCTGCCCGCCGACGTCGTCGCCGCCTTCCACGCGGCGCGCGACCGCACCGCGTGCCTCGGCCTGCTGCTCACCGCCCTCCTCGGGTCGACCTCGGCGACGGGTGCCGCGGTCGTGCTGCCGCGCGCGGCCGGCGTCGTGTTCGCGGGGGACAGCGGGCCGGTGCTCGGCGCGCTGCTCGAGACGCCGGATCCCGCCGACGCCGACGACGTGCTGCGCATCCCCCTGGCCGACGGATCCGATCCCCGGCGCCACCCGGCGGGAGCCGTCGCGCTGCACCGCGCCACCGGCCCCCTCGACGCGCACGACCGTGCCGTGGCCGCCGAGATCGCCGTGCACGCGCGCGTCGCGCTCGCCGCGTGGGACGCGACCGACGACCTCGAGCGCGGCATGGAGTCGCGCACGCTCATCGGGCAGGCCCAGGGGATCCTGATGGAGCGCTTCTCCCTCGACGCCGACCGCGCGTTCCAGGTGCTCCGCCGCCACTCGCAGGACGGCAACGTGAAGCTCGTCGAGGTCGCGCGCCTGGTCGTGCAGACGGGGGCGCTGCCGAAGGTCTGAGCGGATCCGCAGGCACCCGCCCACGAGCGCCGCCGCGACCGCCCGCGTCAGGCCGAGCGGCTCTCATGCCGTGCGGCGGTCGACCCGGCTCGGTCGGATCGGCGACACGGCGGCCAGCGGCGCCACCTCCGGCAGGGCCTCCGCGTCGCCGCGGGTCAGCTCCGCCCGCAACGCCCCGAGGATCCGCGCGAGCAGCCGCGAGACCTGCATCTGCGTCACGCCCAGCTCGGCCGCGATCTCCGACTGGCTGCACTCGTCGACGAAGCGCAGGTGCAGGATCCGCCGGTCGCGATCGCTGAGCACCCCGCGCGCCGCGTCCAGCAGCACGGTGCGCTCGGCGCGCGCGTAGCCGGGGTCGTCGGTGCCGATGGTGTCGGCGAGGGAGGTGCCCTCGTCCTCGTGCACCGTGAAGTCGAGGGACGCGGGGCGGAGGCTCGAGTGCGCGGCGAGCGCCTCCCGCACCTCCTCGCGCAGGTGCCCGGTGTGCGCGGCGAGCTCGTCGTCGGTCGGCGTGCGCCCGAGCCGCTGCGTGAGCGCGGGTGCGACCGCGAGCAGCGCGTGCCGCAGCTCCTGGACCTGCCGCGGCGGCCGCACGACCCAGCCGTTGTCGCGCAGGTGCCGCTTGATCTCGCCCGAGATGGTGGGGATCGCGAACGACACGAAGGGCGCGCCGAAGCCCGGGTCGTAGCGGCGGGCGGCCTTGACGAGGCCGAGGTAGCCGACCTGGCGCAGGTCGCTCCAGTCGTGGGCGCGGCCCGAGTGCTGGCGGGCGAGCTGATCCGCGAGCTCGAGGTGGTCGAGCACGATCTGGTCGTGCAGCCGGCGGCGTTCGGCGTCGCCCGCGGGATCCGCGGCCACGGCGGCGGCGCGCACGAACCGGTCGTGCGTCACGCGGCGCTTCTCGTCGCGGGCCGCCGCGACGTCGGGCGAGAGGGGCGTCGCGCGGGGGAGGGGCGCCGTCCGCGGGATCGCGGGAGAGGATCCACGCGGGGCGGGAGGTGCGGCGGCGAGGGCGCGCGAGCGCAGCGTGTCGGTCACTCAGGACCCTCCGGTGATGGGACGGATGCGGCACGCTGCTTGACCGCTCCTCCAGAGAAGCACTGCTCCTCGTACCTGCCTAGGTCCTCCGATCACTTCTCCTCGGCGCTTCTCCCGCTTCTCCGCGAGCCGGGCGTGTCGAGGCCCCGCGCATCCGCACCAGGACGGAGCAGCGCCCTCGGACGGGGGCGCCGCCCGCCCGCCGGTAGGCTCGATCCCCGTTCCCCGAGCCGCCACCACCGAACGGACGCCCCATGAGCCTGTTCCGCACGAAGAGCATCGAGTCGTCGCTGGCCGACGCCGCGGGAGGCGAACGCAGCCTCACCCGCTCCCTCGGCACCTGGGACCTCATGCTCATGGGCGTCGCGGTCGCGGTCGGCGCGGGCATCTTCTCCGTCGGCGCGAAGGCCGCCGGGAACTACGCGGGCCCGTCGGTGACGCTCGCGTTCGTCCTCGCCGCCGTCACGTGCGGCCTCGCGATCATGTGCTACGCCGAGTTCGCCTCGGCAGTGCCCGTCGCGGGCAGCGCCTACACGTTCACCTACGCGACCATGGGCGAGCTGCTCGCGTGGATCATCGGCTGGGACCTCATCCTCGAGATGCTCACGGCTGCGGCCGTCATCGCGAAGTACTGGGGCATCTACCTGGAGTCGGCGCTCAAGCTGGCCGGCCTCGACATCCCCTCCACCATCACGGTCTTCGGGCTCGGGATCAGCTGGGGCGCCGTGCTCATCACCGCCATCTTCACCGTGCTGCTCGTGCTCGGCACCAAGCTCTCCAGCCGCGTCTCGAGCGTCTTCACCGTGCTCAAGGTCGGGGTCGTGCTGTTCGTGATCGTCGTCGGCGCCTTCTACGTGAAGGCGGAGAACTACTCGCCGTTCATCCCGCCGCAGCGCCCGACCGAGGGCGGATCCGCCGACGTCTGGACCCAGTCCCTCTTCTCCTGGGCGAGCGGCCAGGAGCCCACGCAGTACGGCCTCTACGGCCTGCTCGCCGGCGCATCGCTCGTGTTCTTCGCGTTCATCGGCTTCGACGTCGTCGCCACGAGCGCCGAGGAGGTGAAGGACCCGCAGCGCACCCTGCCGCGCGGGATCTTCGCGGGCCTCGCGGTCGTCACCGTCCTCTACGTGCTCGTGACCCTCGTGCTCACCGGCATGGTCCCGTACACGGTGCTGGCCGACGCGGACGAGCCGTCGCTCACGACCGCGTTCACCGCGGTGGGCGCCGGATGGGCGGCGCAGGTCATCTCCATCGGCACGCTGCTCGGCCTCACCACCGTGCTCATGGTGCTGCTGCTCGGCCTCGCCCGCGTCGTCTTCGCGATGAGCCGCGACGGCCTGCTGCCGCGCGGGCTCAGCCGCACGAGCGCCAAGCGCCGCACGCCGGTGCGGGTGCAGATCATCGCGGGCGTCGTGGTCGCGGCCCTCGCCGGGTTCACCGACGTGGGCGTGCTCGAGGAGATGATCAACATCGGCACGCTGTCCGCGTTCGTGCTCGTGAGCATCGGCGTGATCGTGCTGCGGAAGAAGCGGCCGGACATCCGCGCGTCGTTCCGCGTGCCGCTCATGCCGTGGCTGCCGATCCTCTCGGCCGTGCTCTGCGTGTGGCTGATGCTCAACCTCACGACCCTCACCTGGGTGCGCTTCCTCGTCTGGCTCGCGCTCGGCTTCGCGGTCTACTTCCTCTACGGCCGGCGCCACTCGGTGCTCGGCCAGGAGGAGGCGCGGATCGCCGCGGGTGGCGAGCCCGCGCCCGAGCTGCCGTCGGCGGCGACGCCGCGGGACTGATCCCGCTGGTGTCCGCGCCTCAGGTCTGGCAGCGCGGGCACCAGTAGGTGACCCGGTCCTGCGCGCCCATGCCCGGACGCACCGGATCTCCGAGCTGGCCCTGCAGGATCCGGGTGCCGCAGCGCAGGCACGGCTTGCCCTTGCGGCCGTAGACCCAGTCGGTGCGGCCGCGGCGGAGGTCGCCCGTGGTGGTGCGCTCGATGCGGTCGCGGTTGGCGCGCATGGTGCGGCGGGCGAGCGCGACCATCGCGGGGAGGTCCGGCACCTCGGCGACGGGCCGCGTGGGCAGCACACCGCGCAGGAAGCAGAGCTCGGCGCGGTACACGTTGCCGATGCCGGCCGCGTTCCGCTGATCCAGCAGGGCCAGCCCGATGGGCCGCTCCGGCTGGGCGGAGATCCGCCGCACGATCTCCTCGGCCGCCGCGTCGCCCCAGTCAGGGCCCAGGATGTCGGGGCCGAGGTGCCCGACGACCGTGTGCTCCTGGTCGCGCGGGATCACCTCGAGCACTCCCAGCGAGAACCCCACCGTGACGCGCTCCGCCGTCTCGAGCACGACGCGCGCCTCGAACGCCGGCCGCCGCCACGCGGTGCCGTGCTGGTAGATGTGCCAGGAGCCCTCCATCTTGAGGTGGCTGTGGATCGTGAGGTCGCCGACGCGGTGCAGGATGTGCTTCCCGACGCTCACCACCTCGTCGACCTCGCGCCCCGCGAGGTCGAGCGTCGCGTACTTCGGCACGCGGAAGTCGCTGCGCGTGAGGACCTGGCCGCCGATGGCCTCGTGCAGGTGCGCGGCGGTGCGGTAGACGGTGTCGCCCTCAGGCACGGGCGGATCCCGTGCTCGCGGCGGCGCTCACGACCGCATCCGCAGCCCGCGCGGCGTCGCCGAGAAGCCGTGCTCCTGGAGCGCGGTGCCGAGCGGCGTGCCCAGGATGAAGGCGCCGTTGACCTTCTCGATCGCGAGCTTGGCGACCCCGCCGCGCCGCACGATCCCGCCGAGCGACTCGGCCGCCGCGCGCACGACGGCCTCGTCGTCGTCGAAGAGCAGCACGGTCTTGCCGCCGCGCTCCACGTAGAGCACGAGCTCGCCGTCGACCAGCACGACGAGCGCGCCCGCCTTCCGGCCCGCCCGGTGCCCCGTGGGCCGCTCGCCGCGCGCGTCGACGCTGCCGGACTCCGCGACGGCCGCCACGGCGTCCTCGGCCGGATCCCCGGGACCGCTGT
>NZ_QWGT01000135.1 GCF_003576405.1 Clavibacter lycopersici | reverse complement strand
GGGCGCACCGCCCGCCGGGCCGCGCCCTGCGCCGCCGGCGTCGGACGCCCCTCGTACACTCGGGGGATGACCGGATCCGACGCCGCGCTCGCGGGCGTCGTGGGCGGCCGCACCGCCGGCGTCCTGCAGAAGGCCTTCGGACTGCGCACGGTCGCGGACCTCCTCGAGCACCTCCCGCGCCGCTACGCCCGCCGCGGCGAGCTCACGGCCCTCGCCGAGCTGCCCGTCGACCAGCAGGCCACGATCGTCGCCGAGGTCCGGGAGGTGCGCGAGCGCCCCATGCGCGCCCGGCGCGGCAGCATCCTCGAGGTGCGGATCACCGACGGCCGCGGCTTCCTCACCCTCACCTTCTTCAACCAGGCGTGGCGCGCCAAGGACCTCGTGCCGGGCGTCCGCGGGATCTTCGCGGGCAAGGTCAGCGACTACCGCGGCGCGCTCCAGCTCGCCCACCCCGACTACGAGCTCTTCGACGCGCACGAGGGCCCCGCGCTCTCCGGCGGCGAGCCCGACGCGGCCGCCCGCCGCTGGGCCGAGATGCCCATCCCCATCTACCCGGCCACCGCGTCGATGGCGAGCTGGCAGGTCGCCAAGTCCGTGGAGCTGGCGCTCGACGCGGTCGACGACCTGGAGGATCCTGTCCCCGCGGACGTGCGCGCCGAGCGCGGCCTCCTCCCGTACCGCGAGGCCCTCGAGGGCGTGCACCGCCCGGAGAAGGACGTCGACTGGCGTCGCGGCCGCGACGCGCTCCGCTTCCAGGAGGCCTTCGTGCTGCAGACCGCGCTGCTCCAGCGGCGGCAGGCGGCGCGCGCGCTCCCGGCCACCCCGCGGATCCCGTCGACCGGCGGCCACCTCGACCGGCTCGACGCGCAGCTGCCCTTCGAGCTCACGGGCGACCAGCGGCTCGTCGGCGAGGAGATCGCGACGGACATGGCGCGCACCTGGCCCATGAACCGCCTCGTGCAGGGCGAGGTCGGCTCCGGCAAGACGCTCGTCGCGCTCCGGGCGATGCTCGCGGTCGCCGACTCGGGCGGCCAGTCCGCGCTCCTCGCGCCCACCGAGGTGCTCGCGAGCCAGCACCTCCGCTCGCTCACGGCCTCGCTCGGCCCCGACCTCGCGGCCGAGCTCATGCCGACGCTGCTCACCGGGCAGCTGTCGACCGCCGAACGCAAGCGCGCGCTGCTGCGCATCGTGAGCGGCCAGGCCCGCATCGTGGTCGGCACGCACGCGCTGCTCGGCGACCGCGTGGAGTTCCTCGACCTCGGTCTGGTGGTGGTCGACGAGCAGCACCGCTTCGGGGTGGACCAGCGCGAGGCGCTCCGGCGGAAGGGCGGCACGCCGCCGCACGTCCTCGTCCTCACGGCCACGCCCATCCCGCGCACGGTCGCGATGACGGTGTTCGGCGACCTCGACGTGTCGACCATCGCCGAGCTGCCGAGCGGGCGCCAGCCCATCGAGTCCTTCGTCGTCCCGCTGCACGAGCACCCGGGCTGGATCGAGCGGGTGTGGGAGCGCACCGCGGAGGAGATCCAGAAGGGGCGGCAGGCGTTCGTGGTGTGCCCGGCCATCGACCCGCAGGATCCCGACGCGGAGGACGAGGACGCCGCCGCCGAGGGCGAGGGCGACGCCCCGACCCGACCCGCGCTCGCCACCGTCACCGAGGTGGACGCGCTCCTCGCCGCCCACCCGCGCCTCGGGTCCGTCCGCCGCGCCGTGCTGCACGGCCGCATGTCGGGGGAGGAGAAGGACCGCGTCATGCGCGCGTTCTCCGCGGGCGACATCGACCTCATCGTCGCCACCACCGTCATCGAGGTCGGGGTCGACGTGCCGAACGCGTCGACGATGGTGATCCTCGACGCCGACCGCTTCGGCGTCTCCCAGCTGCACCAGCTGCGCGGCCGCGTGGGCCGCGGCGGCGTGCCCGGCCTCTGCCTCATGGTCACCCATGCCGAGCCCGAGACCGTCGCGCGCGAGCGGGTCGACGCGGTGGCCGCGACCCTCGACGGCTTCGAGCTGGCGCGCGTCGACCTCGAGCTCCGTCGCGAGGGCAACGTCCTCGGCACGAACCAGTCGGGCGGTCGCTCCTCGCTGCGCCTGCTGCGGGTCGCGCAGGACGGCGACCTCATCGAGTCCGCGCGCGAGCACGCACACGACGTGCTCGAGGCGTCGCCGGATCTCGCGGGCCATCCCGCCCTCGCCCGCGCGCTGGCCCGTCGGCTCGACGACGAGGAGCGCGCCTTCCTCGACAAGAACTGACCGACCGTCGCCCTAGGCTGGCGGGATGCAGCGGATCGCCGTCGTCCCCGGATCGTTCGACCCCGTCACCCTCGGGCACCTCGACGTGATCCGCCGCGCCGCCCGGCTCTACGACGAGCTCGTCGTGCTCGTGGTGCACAACCCCGGCAAGACGCCCATGCTGCCGCTCGAGGAGCGCGTCCGTCTCATCGAGCGCGTCATCCGCGACGCCGGCCTCCCCGGATCCGTCCGCGTCGACTCCTGGGGCGCCGGCCTCCTCGTCGACTACTGCCGCGGGATCGGCGCGACCGTGCTCGTCAAGGGCGTCCGCTCGCAGCTCGACGTGACGTACGAGACGCCCATGGCGCTCGTCAACCGCGACCTCGCCGACGTCGAGACCGTGCTGCTGCTGCCGGATCCCGCGCACGCGCACGTCTCCAGCTCGCTCGTGCGCCAGGTCGAGGCGCTCGGCGGCGACGTCGCCCCGTACGTGCCGGCGGCCGTCGCGGAGGCGCTGGCCGTCCGGCGCGCCCGCTGACGCCCCGTAGGATCTACGGGTGTCCAGGTTCCAGAAGACCCCATTCACGGTCCACGTCCACGACATCGTGCACCGCCCCGGGGAGATGCGCGAGCTCGACCTGACCATCGTCACCCCCGAGCGCATGGGGGAGGGCCTCATCGCCGTCCCCGCCGGTCGCGAGATGCACGTGACCGTGCGCCTCGAGTCCCTGCACGACGGGATCCTGGCCACCGGCGAGGTCGACACGGTGGCCGACGGGCAGTCCGCGCGCACCCTCGCCGACATGCAGGAGCGTGTCCAGGTCGATTTCGCGGAGATGTTCGCGTACTCTCTTGATGAAGCTTTCGACTACCAGGTCCAGGACGAGCACGTGGACCTGGAGCCGGTCATCCGGGATGCGGTGGTCCTTTCACTGCCGTTCCAGCCCGAAGTGCCGGGCGAGGACCTCGATCTCGATCTGGGTCCCGGCATCAGCCTGGTCCTGGCGGACTCCGACCCGGAGCCCGTGATCGATCAGCGCTGGGCAGCCCTGTCCGGCTTCCGAGCTTCCGAAGATAGCGGTGCGGCGCGTGAAGACGCCGACACCGAAACGCAGAGAGATGAGAGTTAGCCATGGCTGTTCCCAAGAGAAAGATGTCCCGATCCAACACGCGCGCGCGTCGCTCGCAGTGGAAGGCCGAGGCTCCCACGCTCGTCAAGACCATCGAGAACGGCAAGGTCGTCTACTCCATGCCGCACCGCGCGCGCGTGATCGAGGACGCCGCCGGCACGCCGCTGTACATGGAGTACAAGGGCCGCAAGGTCGCCGACGTCTAGTCGCGACCCGCACGGTACGTCGGAAATGACCGACACCCAGGGATCCCGCGTCCACGGCGACCGCGACGCGCTCCGGCGCCTCCTCGCCGTGGACGTGAGCCCCGAGCTCCTCGAGCTCGCGCTCACGCACCGCTCGTACGCGTACGAGCACGGCGGCATCCCGCACAACGAGCGCCTCGAGTTCCTCGGCGACTCCATCCTCGGGCAGGCCGTCACGGTCATGCTCTACCTCGAGAACCCCGACCTCGACGAGGGCGAGCTCGCCAAGCGGCGCGCCAGCCTCGTCTCGAGCGTCGCCCTCGCGGAGGTCGCCACCCGCATCGGGCTGGGCGAGCACCTGCTGCTCGGCCGCGGCGAGGAGCTCACGGGCGGTCGCGCCAAGTCGTCGATCCTCGCGGACACCGTCGAGGCCATCATCGGCGCCTGCTACCTCGACGCCGGGGGAGAGGCCGCGACGGGCCTCGTGCTGCGCCTCATCGCCCCGCTCCTCGAGGACCCCGCCCGCTTCGGCGCCGCCATGGACCCGAAGACCGCGCTCCAGGAGAGCGCCGCGCGCCAGAGCCTCCCTGCGCCCGTCTACGACGTGAGCGACAGCGGACCCGACCACAGCAAGCGCTTCCACGCCGTCGTCACGGTGGGCGGGGCCGTCCGCACCACGGGCGAGGGTTCCAGCAAGAAGCAGGCCGAGATGACGGCCGCGCTCGAGGCGTGGACGCGCCTCGAGGCGCGCACCACGGCCTGACCCGCGGTGCCCGAGCTCCCCGAGGTCGAGGTCGTCCGCGCCGGCCTCGAGCCCGCGGTCGCCGGCGCGCGCATCACGGGCGTCGAGATCCTCGACGCGCGGTCGCTCAAGCGGCACGACCCGCTCGAGGGCGCGTTCGTCGACCTGCTCGTCGGCCGCGTGATCACGTCGGCCGTCCGCCGCGGCAAGTTCCTGTGGCTGCCGCTCGAGCCCGACGCCGGGCGCGACGGCGCCGGCCCCCGCGCCCTCGTCACGCACCTCGGCATGAGCGGGCAGGTGCTCCTCCGCGAGCCCGGATCCGACCCGGACGGGCTGCTGCGGATCCGCATGGGCATCGAGCACCCGGTGCACGGCGAGCTCGTGGTCGCCTTCGTCGACCAGCGGATCTTCGGGTCGATGGCCGTCGACCGCCTCGTCGCCACGCCCGACGGGCACGCGGGC
Source organism: Clavibacter lycopersici (assembly GCF_003576405.1). Classification (GTDB taxonomy): domain Bacteria; phylum Actinomycetota; class Actinomycetes; order Actinomycetales; family Microbacteriaceae; genus Clavibacter; species Clavibacter lycopersici. The sequence continues at coordinate 3,070 of NZ_QWGT01000135.1, read as the reverse complement.
GGCCGCGGTTCCGACGCGGCGCTCGTGCCGACGCAGGTCGCCCACATCGCACGGGATCCCCTCGACACGGCCTTCGACGACGAGGAGCTGCTCGGCCGCCTCGCCCGGCGGCGCACGGGGATCAAGCGCGCCCTCCTCGACCAGACGCTCGTGAGCGGCATCGGCAACATCTACGCCGACGAGGCGCTCTGGGCCGCGCGGATCCACTACGCCCACCCCACCGACGCCCTCGGCCGCGGTCGTGCGCTCCGGCTCCTCGCCGAGGTGCGCACCGTGCTCGCGCGGGCGCTGGCCGAGGGGGGCACGAGCTTCGACGCGCAGTACGTCAACGTCAACGGCGCGTCCGGCTACTTCTCGCACTCGCTCAACGCCTACGGGCGGCAGGGCAAGCCGTGCCCGCGCTGCGGTACGCCGATCGTGCGCGAGGCCTTCATGAACCGCGGCTCGCACCTGTGCCCGCGCTGCCAGGCGCTGCCGGATCCGGACGCCGCGGTCGCCTGAGACGGACGGTCAGCGCGCCCGGCCGAGCTCCCGCAGCCAGCTCCCGCTCGTGCCGACGTGCCGGAAGCCGAGCGCCTCGTTCACCCGGAGCATCGGCCGGTTCTCGTCCGCGTTCCAGGTGACGACGCGGTCGGCCTCGGGCGCCTCCCGCGCGAGCAACCGCAGGTTCTCGACCTTGAGGAGCATGCCGAGGCGGTGGCCGCGGTGCTCCGCGAGCACGAGCGTGTCCTGCTGGTACGTGTACGCGTGGCCGTCGGAGCGGCGGCCGCTGGGGGAGACGGCGATCTCGGTGAAGCCGACGAGCCGACCCGTCGCCACGTGCTCCACCGCGGTGGTGAGGCCCGTGCGGCCCGCGGATGCGCGGCGCGCCTCGGCCTCGCGGATCCGGTCGGCGTCCCATGGGTCCTCGGCCTGCGGCAGGTCGCCCTGCGGGGTGTCCGTCGACATGCGCGTGTGCAGCACGGCGAGGTCGTCGAGCAGGCGGTCGGGCGCGGCGTCCACCCAGGAGATGACGCGGTACTCGTCCCCGGCGGCGCGGCGCGCGGACTCGAGGTGGGCGGCGAGCGTCGGGGCCGCGGCGACGGTGTCGAGCGCGCTGGTCCGCGCGGTCTGGCCGAGGCGGTAGCCGGCGTCCACGGCGAAGCGCGACGACGGGTCGTCCGCCCCGACCGCGCCGATGCCGGTCGGCGAGGGGATCGGGATCCCGTTCGCCTCGGCGGGGTGCATCGTGAAACCAGTGAGGGTGCGGCAGCCCTCGTCGAGGGCGATCCGCTCGACGCACTCCCGCAGGGCCCGCCCGATCCCGCCGCGTCGGTGCTCGGGCAGCACCGAGACCGCGACGTCGGAGGTCGCGGGGTCGTTGAGCCAGGTGGTGAGGAGACCGCGGCCGACGATCCGGCCCTCGACGCGGGCGGCGAAGAGCCGCTTCCGCACGTGGGCGACGTCGGCGTAGTCGGCGATGAGCTCCTGCGGGAGCCAGACGAACGCGTCGTGCCCGAGGTCGTGCGACTGCGCGCAGTTGACGACGTCGGTCAGGGCGACGAAGTCGTCCCACCCGGGTGCGCCGGGCGCGATCGGCGGTCGCACCTCCTCGACGGCGGAGCTGCGGTCGTCGGCGTCGTGCGGCATGGTCGGCTCCCTCGTCGGCGCGGACGGCCGGAGGAGGGCGTCGCGCCCGACCACGCTAGCGGCGCCCGCCCGCGATCAGCCGCACGCGCGCGGCTCCCGGGAGCCGCCCGCCGTTCCGGTATCGTGATCTGGACCATCACGCGAGGAGGGCGACGGGCGTGCACCTGAAGAGCCTGACCCTCAAGGGGTTCAAGTCGTTCGCGCAGCCGACCACGTTCCAGTTCGAGACCGGGGTGACCTGCGTCGTCGGGCCGAACGGATCCGGCAAGTCGAACGTCGTCGACGCCCTCGCCTGGGTCATGGGCGAGCAGGGCGCCAAGACCCTCCGCGGCGGGAAGATGGAGGACGTCATCTTCGCCGGCACCTCGACGCGCGGGCCGCTGGGCCGCGCGGAGGTCACGCTCACGATCGACAACGCCGACGGCGCGCTGCCCATCGACTACACCGAGGTCGCGATCCGCCGCACGCTGTTCCGCAACGGCGGCAGCGAGTACGCGATCAACGGCACCTCGTGCCGCCTGCTCGACGTGCAGGAGCTGCTGAGCGACTCGGGGCTCGGCCGCGAGATGCACGTCATCGTCGGCCAGGGCCGGCTCGACAACGTCCTGCGCGCGACCCCCGAGGAGCGGCGCGGCTTCATCGAGGAGGCCGCGGGGATCCTCAAGCACCGGCGCCGCAAGGAGCGCACCCTCCGCAAGCTCGAGGGCATGCAGGCGAACCTGACGCGCCTCAACGACCTCGCGGGGGAGATCCGGCGACAGCTCAAGCCGCTCGGGCGCCAGGCGGAGGTCGCGCGACAGGCGCAGACCGTCGCCGCCGTCGTCCGCGACGCCCGCGCGCGCCTCGTGGCCGACGAGGTCGTGACCCTCCGGCGCGCGCTCGCGGAGCACTCGCGCACCGAGGAGGAGCGCACGACCGAGCGGATGGTGCTGCAGGAGAAGCTCGACCGCGCCGTGATCCGGTCCGAGCGCATCGTGGAGGAGCAGGAGGGCGACGAGGTCGACGGCGCCCGCCGCACGGCGTTCGCCCTCGAGCAGGTGCAGGAGCGGCTCCGCAACCTGCTCTCGCTCGCGCAGCAGCGGCTGGCCCTCCTCGGATCCGCAGACGACGCGCCCGATACCGCGGCGGGCACGAGCCCCGCCCAGGTGCAGGAGTCGCGCGACGAGGCGGCGCGGCTGGTGGCCCTGATCGCCGAGGCCGAGGCGGGCTGGGCGTCCGCGCGGCAGGTGACCGCAGCGGCCCGGCAGGCGCTCGACGCGCTCGACGAGGAGATCCAGGCGCAGAGCGCGCTCGTCTCCCGCCACGACCTGGAGATCGCGGGCCTCACGGGCCGCGCGGAGACGGCGGGATCCCGGCTCGCCGCCGTCCGCGGCGAGGTCCTCCGGCAGCAGAACGCGCTCGACGCGGCTCGCGCCCGGCTGGCCGCCGCCGAGGCCGAGCG
>NZ_QWGT01000134.1 GCF_003576405.1 Clavibacter lycopersici | reverse complement strand
CGATGAGCGCCGCCCCGTCCGCCGTCGTCCCGGCCACCCGCGCGAGCGGCCTCGCCGCCGTCAACCCGGTCGCGCGCCTCGCGGCCGCCCTCGTGCTGACGCTGGTGCTCGTGCTGAGCCTCGACGTGGTCTCGGCGGGCGCGGCGCTCCTCCTCGAGCTGCTGCTCCTGCCCGTCGCGGGTATCCGCCCGCGCGCGTTCCTCGTCCGCGGCATCCCGATCTGGATCGCGGCTCCCGGCGCGGGGCTCACGATCCTGCTCTACGGGCGGACGTCCGGCGACGTGTACGCGCAGTTCCTGCTCGTCGTCGTGAGCGAGGGCTCGGTGCTCCTCGCCGTCGCGACGACGCTGCGCGTGCTGGCCATCGGCGTCGCGTCGCTCATCCTCTTCTCGAACGTGGATCCCACGGACCTCGCCGACGGCCTGGCCCAGGTGTGGCGCCTGCCGTCCCGCTTCGTGCTCGGGGCCCTCGCGGGCGTCCGGCTCGTCGGCCTCCTGCTCGACGACTGGCGGTCGCTCGAGCTCGCCCGCCGTGCGCGCGGCGTGGCAGACCGCGGCCGGATCCGCCGGTTCGCCGGCCAGGCGTTCGCGCTCCTCGTGCTGTCGATCCGGCGCGGCAGCAAGCTGGCCACCGCGATGGAGGCCCGCGGCTTCGGCGGCACCACCGCCCGCACGTGGGCGCGCCCCAGCGTGGTCGGCAGGCGCGAGGCGCTCGTGCTGGCCGTCGCCGTGCTGGTCGCCGCCAGCTCGGTGACGGCGGCCGTCGCGGCCGGGACGTGGGACTTCGTTGCGGCCTGATCCGGGGGAGCGGCGCCCGGCGCTGGTCCTCGTCGACGGGCCGTCCGGCTCCGGCAAGTCGACCCTCGCCGACGTCCTCGTCCGCGACGGCGACGCGGGCGCGCACCTGCTCCCGGGCGCGCAGCTCCTCCGGCTCGACGACGTCTACCCGGGTTGGGGCGGCCTCGAGGCCGCGTCACGGCATCTCGAGCGGCACGTGCTCGCCGAGATGCATCCGGGTGGGCGGCCCCGCTGGCGCCGCTGGGACTGGGGCGCCGACGCGCCCGCGGAGTGGCACGACCTGGATCCGGCCCGTCCGCTCGTGGTCGAGGGCTGCGGATCCCTGACCCGCGTCGCCGCACCCCTCGCCACGCACCGCATCTGGGTGGAGGCCGACGACGCCGTGCGGAGGGCCCGCGCGATCGCCCGCGACGGCGAGTCCTTCGCGGTCGAGTGGGAGCGCTGGGACGCGCAGTGGCGCGCGCACGTGGCCCGCGAGGATCCGCGTGCCCTGGCCGACGCCGTCGTCCGCACGGACGCCGTCGCGGCGGCCGGGTAGCCTGAGGCCATGACCGATTCCGCACCGTCCGACGTCCGCTACCTCGCCGTCTTCGCCGACGGCCCCCTCGAGGGCACCACCGAGACCCGCGTCCTCGTCGACGGCAAGCACGACGAGACCATCAGCACGATGTCGGCTGTGGAGGGCAAGGAGTCGCTCTTCCAGTACCGCGCCGGTGCCGTCTCCGAGGTCGCGGGCGAGCAGCGCGTCACCTACACGTTCGTGGCCGACGGCAGCGACGACGTCCTCGGCGAGGGCGACGACGAGTCCCTCGAGCTCTGATCCCCTCCTTCCCGGGCGCCTGAGACGCCCGTCCACGACCCCGGCCCGCGACGCGGCGACCGGGGTCGTCGTGCGTCCGGGCGGCGTCGCGCGGGCGACAGCGGATCAGGCCCAGCCGAGCGCGTGCAGCCGGTCGTCGTCGATGCCGTGGAAGTGGGCGATCTCGTGCACGAGCGTGACGTGGACGAGGTCGCGCAGCGCGTCCATGTCCTCCGCCTCGTGCAGGTGGGGCTCGCGGTAGACGACGATGCGGTCCGGCATCTCGCCGAACCCGTACTGGCCGCGCTCGGTCATGGCGACGCCGTCGTAGAGGCCGAGGAGGTCGAGGGATCCGTCCTCGGGCCGGTCCTCGACGACGAAGACGACGTTGTCGAGCCCGTCGACCATCTCGTCCGGCAGCTCGTCGAGCTCGTCGACCACCAGTCGCTCGAAGTCGTCGGGGTCGCAGTGCAGCACGGGTCCACCCTCCCACACCACCGTGCGGGGACTCGGGCGACGGGTGCGCGGGGCCGCGACGGATGGAACGACCGGAGACGACGGAAGGGCCGGGATCCTCTCGGATCCCGGCCCTTCCCGGTGGGGTGGACGACGGGGCTCGAACCCGCGACTTCCGGCTCCACAAGCCAGCGCTCTGCCAACTGAGCTACGCCCACCATGCGGCCGGTCCCGCTCTCGCGGACGGCCATGACGAGGATACTACAGCCGCGGAGCCCACGCGGACGTGACGTCCGCGGCGATGGCCTGCACGTCGTCGGTGGCCGGTCCCGGTGCCGGCACGAATGCCGCGCGGCGGTAGTACTCGAGCTCGCGGATGGACTCGAGGATGTCGGCGAGGGCGCGGTGGCCGCCGTTCTTCGCGGGGGAGTTGAAGTAGATCCGGGGGAACCACTCCTTGGCGAGCACCTTGATGGAGGACACGTCGACGCTGCGGTAGTGCAGGTGCGCGTCGACCCGCGGCATGTACTTGGCCAGGAACGCCCGGTCGGTGCCGATGGTGTTGCCCGCGATGGGGGCCTTGCCGCCGTTCGGCACGTGCCGCAGCAGGTACTCGAGCACCGCGAACTCGGCGTCGGCGAGGCTCACCCCCGCGGGGATCTCCTCGAGCAGCCCGGACGAGCGGTGCATCTCCGTGACGAACTCGCCCATGTTGGCGAGCGCGGCGGGGTCGGGGTTGATCACGATCGTGAAGCCGTCGTCGACGGGCACGAGGTCGAAGTCGGTGACGACCACCGCGACCTCCACCAGCTCGTCGATCGCGAGGTCCAGCCCCGTCATCTCGCAGTCGATCCACACCAGCCGGTCAGCGTTGTTGCCCATCCCCAGATCCTATCGGCGGCCCCGGACCGCCCGGATCCCGCCCGCCTACCATGGGGGAGTGATCACCCTCCTCGCCGTCCTCCTCATCGTCAACGGCGTCTGGAACGTCGTCGTCTGGCCGCAGTTCCTGAAGCGCGTCGCGAAGGACCCGCGCGCCCGCGCCGCCGACGGGTCCCGCACGCCGTTCTTCACCGTCCACCTCGTGCTGGTGTCGGTGTCGCTGCTGCTCGCCCTCGTCTCCATCATCGCCGCCGTCGCGGCGTTCGTCTCCTGACCTCCGGGGAGGCCGGCCCGGGTCCCACGGCGCCGGTCGCTGCCGACGGCGTGCGCGTCGTCATGTTCTCCTCCCTCTTCTGCGTCCCGTGCCAGGCGACCCGGCGCACGCTCGCCGAGGTGCAGCGGCTCCTGCCCTGGCTCCCGGTCGAGGAGCTCGACGTCGCCGCGCATCCGGACCTGGCGGAGGCGGAGCTCATCCGCTCGACGCCGACGATCCTGGTCCGCGCCGGCGACCGCGAGGTGCTCCGTGCGGAGGGCGTCCCGACCGCGCCCCAGGTGCTGCAGGCCGTGGTGCGGGCGATGGACGGGGCGGCACCGTCCGGTGCCGCGGACGCGCCGGGTCGTCCGGACCCCGCGTAGTACCCTCGACCCGACCCCCTGTAGCTCAATGGATAGAGCATCGGCCTTCTAATCCGACGGTTGCGCGTTCGAGTCGCGCCGGGGGGACCGTCTGTCGCACGCGCGGGATCGGACGTAGATTTGGGCGCATGCGCGACATCCAGTCACAGATCATCGCCGCCCTCGAGGTGCGTCCGACCATCGATCCCGCCGACGAGGTCAGGAAGCGCGTCGACTTCCTCAAGGCCTACCTCCGGTCCACCGGCGCCGAGGGCTTCGTCCTCGGCGTCAGCGGCGGGCAGGACTCCTCGCTCGCCGGCCGCCTCGCCCAGCTCGCCATCGAGGAGCTCGCCGCCGAGGGGCTCCTCGCCGAGTTCGTCGCCGTGCGCCTGCCGTACGGGGTGCAGGCCGACGAGGAGGACGCGCAGCTCGCGCTGTCCTTCATCCAGCCGAAGTCGAGCGTCGTCTTCGACATCAAGCGCGCCGTCGACGGGTTCCAGGCGGAGTACGCCGACGCCGCCGGGCACGCGATGACCGACTTCACCAAGGGCAACGTCAAGGCCCGCTCGCGCATGGTCGCCCAGTACGCGCTGGCGGGCCAGGCCCGCCTGCTGGTGATCGGCACGGATCACGCGGCCGAGGCGGTCACGGGCTTCTTCACCAAGTACGGCGACGGCGGCGCGGACGTGCTCCCGCTGACGGGCCTCACCAAGCGCCAGGGTCGTGCGCTCCTCGAGCACCTCGGCGCACCCGAGCGCCTGTACCTCAAGGCGCCCACGGCGGACCTCCTCGACGACACCCCCGGGCAGACGGACGAGGCGAACCTCGGCCTCACCTACGCCGACATCGACGACTTCCTCGAGGGCCGCGACGTCGACGACGAGGTGGCCGAGGCGATCGAGGCCCGCTACGCCAGCACGGAGCACAAGCGGCGCGTCCCCGCCAGCATGTTCGACGACTGGTGGAAGTGATCGCCTCCTGACGCGACGACGCCCCGCACCTCCTGGGAGGTGCGGGGCGTCGTCGCGTGCGGGGACCTGCCGCGTCAGCGGCGCTCGGCCTCCGCGCTGCGGGAGTTGGCGGCCGCCGATGAGGGCACGGGCGGGCTGTACTGCTCGTCGGGGGACTCGACGCGGCGCTCGGCGACGGGCTGGTCGTCGGATCCGCTCCGCCAGGGCACCGGGACGGGAGCGACCGCGGTCTGCTCGGCCTGCCGGGGCTCGGTCCGGCCGGGGGCGGCGTCGGCGGGCTGGTCGTCCTCGAACTGCCAGCGGGAGATGTCGCCCTGGAAGATCTTGCGCGCACGGCCGGGGTGGTGCTGCCACTCGACCATGCGGTCGCGGAACTCGGCGAGCTGCGCGTCGAACTGGAAGCCGAAGCTGCCGCTGCCGCGCTTGAACTCGGTGATCTCGTGCGCGGCCCAGGTGGCAGCCGTGGCCGCGCCCTTGACCGGCAGGAGGCGGATGCGGATGTCGGCCTCGCCCGCGGCCCGGTCGGCGAGCACGCGCTCCTGCGCGGTCAGCCCGTCCCAGACGGATGCCTGGCGCGCGGCGTCGACCAGCACGCCGATGGCGGCGGCCTTCACCTCGCGGTCGTGCCGCGTGAGGATCCGCTGCGTGGCACCGCGCGCGATGACCGCGGCGAGCACGCCGGCCACCACGATGGCGACGAAGGGGACGACGACGCCGGAGAGGAGCTGCGTGCCCCGCTCGGACGCGAGGGCATCGAGGAGATCATTCCACCACTGCATGCGGCGACCGTACCCCGGGCCCCGGCCGCGCACGGGGAGGCGGCGCGGGCGCGTCGTGCGGGTCCGTCTTCCGTGCGCGGATTGTCAGAACCGCAGGCAGTCGACCGCGTCCTGGAGCGCCCAGAAGTCGCCGAGGGGGACGAACCCCTGCGCGTCCCGGCGCAGGCGCTTGGCGCGGAAGCGCTCGCCCTCGGGCTCGTGCATGCGCTCGACGTAGCCGAGCACGGCGCCGTCCGGACGGGTGACCCGCAGGAGCCCGTCGTGCAGCTCGCGGACCTGGGCCGCCGAGCGCGCCAGGGGGGTGTAGGTGATGCTGGGCATGGTGTCCTCCGTCCGTGCGCCGCCGGCCCGGCGGTGTCCCTGTGTCCCCGAAGCTACGGGCGACCACCGACATCGCGAGGGCGTGGAATGGGAGCCGCCCGGTGACGGTTCCCTCCCATGTCGACCACCGCGGACCTCGCGCGCGTCGACGGGAAGTAGGTTCATCTCTCATGCAGACATTCATCCTCGCCGGCGGCTGCTTCTGGTGCCTCGATGCGGTCTACCGCACTCTCGACGGCGTCCAGGACGTCATCTCCGGATACATCGGCGGCCACACCGACCACCCCTCCTACGACGCCGTGTGCACGGGCGCGACCGGTCACGCCGAGGCGGTGAAGGTGGTCTTCGACGAGGAGGTCATCCCCGCCGACGTGATCCTCGACGTGTTCTTCACGCTGCACGACCCGCGCCAGCTCAACCGCCAGGGCGCCGACGTGGGCACGCAGTACCGCTCGGCGATGTTCCCGACCGACGCCGAGCAGGAGCAGCTGTTCCGGGACGCGATCGCGCGGGCCGGCGACCTGTGGGACGGCACGGCCGTCACCACGATCGAGCCGGTCGGCACCTGGTACGACGCGGAGGACTACCACCAGGACTTCTTCGCCAAGAACCCGGGCCAGGGCTACTGCAACGCGGTCGCCGTGCCCAAGGTCAACAAGGTGCGGAAGTCGTTCGCGCAGTACGTGCGCGCCGCCTGATCCAGCTGTCCACCACGCCCCGCGGCCTGTACGGCCGCGGGGCGTCGGCGTACCATCGGCACGTCCGGGCGACGGAGCCCGGGGAGGAGAGACGACGATGTCGATGACCACCGACACCCGCAGCACGACCGGGATCCCCCGCACGGCGGGCAAGACATGGGTGGCCTTCGGGGCCACGGGGGCGCTCGCCTCCATCCACTCGCACGATGACGGCTACGAGGTGCGGTCGCTGCACCGCGGTGTTGTCGCGGGCACCTACCCCACCCTGGAGATCGCGAAGGCCGCGCTGCGCGCGAGCCAGGACGACGACCTCCGCTTCTCCGAGCACTGAGCCCGGTCGGTCCCTCCCCAGGGCGCGTCCCCGGTGCGGCGCGCGCGAGATCGCCTGTCCGACCCCTGCCTCCGATCCGTCGGACCATCCTCGGCGTGCGGCCACGTGGTCGCGGGGAGGGGCGCCCGGTGGGCTCTCGGGGTGAGGCGGTCGCGCGCGAGGCACGGTCGCGGGTGGCCGTGCACGGGACGGTCGTCCGACGGCCGCGCTGCATCCGGACGGTTGAGGGCTGGGAGATCGCCAGCCTCCTGGTCGCGCCGGCCGACGCGCGTCGCCCCGCTGCCGCCGGCGACACCGGGGCTCCGGACCACGACGCCGTCCTCGCGGTGTGCTCGGGGTCCGGGGCATCCCGGGATGTCCCTCGCCTCGGCGTCGGGGACGAGGTCATCGTGGTGGGACGCCTCGTGCCGCGTCGCGGCGCCCGTCCCGAGGACGATGCGGTGGAGCTCGTCGCGGACGCGGTGCTGGCCAGACGGCCGACCGGGTCCGTCGTCGCGGAGCCGCCGGAGCCTAGGATCGCACCATGAGCGGATCCCCCCGGTGGCTCGAGCCGGATCAGCAGCGCGCCTGGCGGACGGTCATCGTCGCGCTCAACCACGTCAGCGAGCGCATCGAGCGGGAGCTCCTCCGTGACGCCGGGATGCCGCACGCGTACTACATGATCCTCGTCCGCCTCTCGGAGGCCGAGGACGGCGCGCTCCCCATGAGCGTCCTCGCCCGGGCCCTCCAGGCGTCCGCGAGCCGCACCTCCCACGCCGTCACCCGGCTGGAGCAGCTGGGCTGGGTCCGCCGCTCGCGCTCGCCCCACGACGGGCGGAGCCTCCTCGCCGAGCTCACCGACGAGGGCCGCGCGACCCTCGTGGCGGCAGCGCCCGGGCACGCGGAGGAGGTGCTCCGGACGGTGTTCGACCCGCTGACCGAGGAGCAGACCGCGCAGCTCGAGGCCATCGCGCGGGATATCCTCGCGAGCATGAGCGCATCCTCCCTCGACGACGGCCGGGGGAGCGCTCCCGGCGACGACCTCGCCATCCCCCCGGCACCCGACGCGGCCTGCACCGACGAGTCCGCCGCGTGATCCGCGCCCCCCGCGCCCTCCTGGCGCCGGCGCTGCTCGGCGCCCTGATCCTCTCGGCGTGCACGCAGTCACCCGCCGCGCCCGAGCCGACGACATCCGCCACCGCGACGCAGGGAGCCGACCGCGGCGCGGCGCCCGCCGCGCCCACCGTCGCGCCGGTCGATCCCAGCGGCACGGC
>NZ_QWGT01000133.1 GCF_003576405.1 Clavibacter lycopersici | reverse complement strand
CGGCGTGCTCCTCGCGACCTGGGGCGCGGACGCCGAGCGGGCGCTGGCCTCCCTGCACGGGCGGTAGCGGGCGGCACCGGTCGCCCCGGGCGGCGGTCCGTGTCCGGCGAGCGCCGGTCTCGGACCGCTGCCTGGGATTCGCCCTTCGTGCACGAAGGAGTTGCGCGGGCGCGAGCATACTGAACCGGTGACCATCGACCTCCCTCCCATCAGCCGCTCCTACATCAGCCGTCCGTACCCGCTCGGCGCCACCGTCGTGGCGCGTGACGGCGGCCTGCCCAGCGGCCTCAACGTCGCCGTGTACTCCGAGACCGCCGAGGCGGTGGAGGTGTGCGTCTTCGACGACGACGGCACCGAGTCCCGCACGCGGCTCTCCGAGCGCACCGGCCACGTGTTCCACGGCCTCGTCGAGGGCGCCGGCATCGGCACCCGCTACGGCCTCCGCGTGCACGGCGAGTGGGATCCCGCGCGCGGCCTCCGCCACAACCCCGCCAAGCTCCTGCTCGACCCCTACGCCATCGCGATCGAGGGCCACCCCACCTGGGGCGAGGACGTCTTCGCCCACACCTTCGCGGATCCCTCCGCCATCAACGAGGCCGACTCCGCCGCGTCCATGCCCCGCTCCGTCGTGGCCGACCGCCGCTTCGACTGGGAGGACGACGAGGCCCCCCGCACGCCGCTCGACGAGACCGTCGTCTACGAGGTGCACGTGAAGGGCTTCACGCAGCAGCTCGAGTCGGTGCCCGAGGAGATCCGCGGCACCTACGCCGGGCTCGCGCACCCCAGCGCCATCGAGTACCTCACCGACCTCGGCGTCACGAGCGTCGAGCTCCTGCCCGTGCACCACTTCATGCAGGACTCGCACCTCGAGGAGAAGGGCCTCCGCAACTACTGGGGCTACAACTCCATCGGCTTCCTCGCGCCGTACTCCGACTACAGCTCCGCGGGCGACGGCGGCCAGCAGGTCGCCGAGTTCAAGGAGATGGTGAAGGCGCTGCACGCCGCCGGCCTCGAGGTGATCCTCGACGTGGTTTACAACCACACCGCCGAGGGCAACCACATGGGTCCGTCGCTGTCGCTCAAGGGCATCGACAACGCGTCCTACTACCGGCTCGTGGAGGGCGACGAGGCGTCGTACTTCGACACCACGGGCACCGGCAACAGCCTGAACGTCGGCCACCCGGCCGCGCTCGCGCTGATCATGGACTCGCTCCGCTACTGGGTCGAGGAGATGCACGTCGACGGCTTCCGCTTCGACCTCGCCACGACGCTCACGCGCCAGGACGGCGACGCGGAGATCCACAGCGCGTTCCTCACGCTCATCCACCAGGACCCGGTGCTCGCGCCGGTGAAGATGATCGCCGAGCCGTGGGACACCGCGGGATACCAGGTCGGCGGCTTCCCCGCGGACTGGTCGGAGTGGAACGGGAAGTACCGCGACGACGTGCGCGACTTCTGGCACAGCGGGCAGAACGTGCTCGGCGCGCTGGCCCAGCGGATCACCGGCAGCCCGGACGTGTACGAGTCCGGCCGCCGCTCGCCGCTGTGCAGCGTGAACTTCATCACGGCGCACGACGGCTTCACGCTCGCGGACCTCACCTCGTACGACGAGAAGCACAACGAGGCCAACGGCGAGGACAACAACGACGGCGAGAGCGACAACCGCTCCTCGAACGCGGGCGTCGAAGGACCGACGGACGATCCCGAGATCAACGCGATCCGCGACCGGCAGCGCCGCAACATGCTCGGCACGCTGCTGCTGTCGTCGGGCGTCCCGATGGTGCTCGGCGGCGACGAGATCGCGCGCACGCAGGGCGGCAACAACAACGCCTACTGCCAGGACGACGAGATCTCCTGGTACGACTGGGAGAACGCGGACCGCGAGCTGCAGGACTTCACGCGCAAGCTGATCCGCCTGCGCCGCGGCAACCGCGCGCTCCGCCCGATCTGGTTCCGCGGCGACGACGTCGAGGGCGCGGAGGAGGCCGTGCGCTTCATCCGGGCCGACGGCGCGACGCTCGAGCCGGAGGACTGGACGGACCCGAACGCGTTCAGCATCGCCGTCATCATGAAGGGGAAGAACAGCGACACGTTCTTCGTCGCGTTCAACGCGGCCGAGGGTCCGGTCGAGTTCCAGCTGCCGGAGGGCGTGGGCGTGTCGTGGCACCTCGCCATCTCGTCGGACTCCGAGCAGAACGTGACCGAGGACGCGACGAGCATCCTCGTGCGCGACCGCTCGTTCACCGTGCTGCGGGCCGCGCGCTCCTAGCCGCACCGCTCGATCCGCCGACGCGCCCCCGGGAGACCGGGGGCGCGTCGGCGCGTACGGGGGCGGCGCCGTGCGGGCGTACCGTGGGAGGGCCCCGTCTCCGCTCCCGGGGAGATCGGATCCCGTGTGACGTCATCGCCCATCCCGCGACCGCCGTCGACCCGGACGCTCGACCTCGAGGCCGCGATGCGCGCGAGCGTCGGCCTGCTCGTGCCGCTCGTCGTGCTGCTCGCGATCGACCGGCTCGACCTCGCGCTGTACGCGTCGTTCGGCGCCTTCACCGGGCTCTACGGGCGGAACGAGCGCTACCGGCTGCGGCTCGCGAGCGTGGGCGCCGGAGCCGGGATGATGCTCGTCGCGATCACCACGGGCGTGCTGCTCTCGCTCGCCGACGCGCCGCTCGCGCTCGAGGCCGCGGGGCTCGCGATCGTGCTCGGCGGGGCGTCGCTCGTGTCGACGGCGATGAGCCTCGTGCCGCCGCATCCGCTGTTCCCCGTGTTCGGGCTCGTCGTCTGCGCGGCCGTGCCGGTGGGTCCGGCGCAGGCCCGCGACGCCCTCATCACGGCGGTGGCGGCGATCCTGTTCTCGGCGGGCGTGTGCATGTCCGGCTGGCTGCTCCGCCGCCTCGCGCCGGACGCGCACGCGCACCGCTTCCGCGCGCTCCCGCGGATCCCCGTGCGGGACTCCGCCGTGCACCGCGACCCCGCCGCGTGGACGGCCGTGGTCGCGAACGTCGTCGGCGCGCTCGTGGCGGGCGCGATCGCGGTGGCGCTGGGTCTCGGGCACCACTACTGGGCGGTCGTGACGCTCGTCGCCGTGCTGCCCGTGGTGCGCGGGCCGCTGTCGTTCACGCGTGTGGCGCACCGCGTGCTCGGGACGCTGGCCGGGTCGGTGGTGGCCGCGGGGATCCTCGCGCTGCACCTGCCCGCGGCGGGCGTGATCGCGGTGGCCGTGGCCTGCCAGTTCGCGGCCGAGCTCGCGGTCGGCAGGCACTACGGGCTGGCGCTCGTCTTCATCACGCCGCTCGCGCTCGTGATGGGGAGCCTCGGCCGGACCGTGACGGTGCTGCCGCTCGTCGCGGACCGGGTGGTCGACACGGTCGTGGGTGCAGGCGTCGGGGTGGTCGTGATCCTCGTGCTGCGGGCGCTCGCGGCCCGGCGGCGGCGGTCGGGGATCGCGGGGACGGCCTAGCCGAGGACCGTGCTGCTCCAGCCGTAGATGCGGCCGTTCGCGCCGAAGAGGTTCCAGCCGTCGGCGCACGTGACCGTCGCGGGGTCGATCTCCGGCGGCCACCAGGTGTCCTGGATCTCGCTCATCCGCAGGTCGGTGCAGCCGCCGGGGGCGGGGGCCGGCTGCGCGGTCTGGACGGCGACGATGCTGCCCTCCTGCGCCTCCGACTTGGTGCGGATGAGCGTGCCGTCCTCCGGGATCCACGTCGGCATCGACGCCCCGAGCGCCGCCTGCGCGTCCGCCGTGGTGGCGTAGATGCTGGTCGTGGGCGTCTGGAACTCCGACTGGACCCCGCATCCGGACAGGAGCACCGCGCTCGCGATGGCGGCCAGGACGGTCAGGGTCGGTCGATGCATCCCCCTAGTGTGCCTCGTCAGCGACGGCGGCGGATGCGGATGGGCCCCTTGGCCGTGGAGGGATCGACGACCGACCCCTTCTGGGTGATCTCCACCTCGCCCGCGTCCACGAGCCGCCGGGCCGCGCGGCGGGCCGGTTCCATGAGGTCGCGCCAGTCGTCGGGCGACTCCGCGCGGGCGGCCTCCGACGGGCAGATGGTGGCGCCGCCGGCGCGGTGCGCGAGGAGGTCGAGGATCCGCCGCTCGAGCGCCGCGTCGACGTCGCTGACGCCGCGACGACGGCACGCGTCGCTGCAGTAGCGCACCTCGTCCCAGTCACGCTCCCACTTCCTGCGCCACTCGATGGTGCGGCCGCACGAGACGCAGGTCTTGGGCTCGGGGACCCGGTCATTCGTCGTCGATGCCCGGTGCGCCATCCCTCCAGCATGCTCCGCGGAGAGGGGCGTCGGCTGGATGCGGTGACGCCTTGCCGAAAACCCGCCGCGAGCGGGGATTTCCCGAGAGCGGATGCGATACTGCCCCCACGGGGCGGGTTCCCGGTGCGGGCGATCAGCGGTCCGAGCGACCGCCGCACCCGCGGCCCGCATCTCCCAAGGAGCACCCCCTGCATCTCCTCTCCGTCTTCAGCCTCCGCAACCGGGCGCTGATCGCGCTCATCACGATCGTCATCGGGGTGTTCGGCGGCATCGCGCTGACGACGCTCAAGCAGGAGCTCATCCCGTCGGTGTCGTTCCCGCAGCTCGCGGTCGTCACGGCGTACCCGGGCGCATCGCCCGCGGTCGTCGACACCGACGTGTCGACGCCCATCGAGCGCGCGATCCAGGCGGTGCCCGGCCTCGAGTCCTCCACCGCGACCTCGCGCACCGACTCGTCCGTGATCTCCGCGTCGTTCACCTACGGCACCGACCTCGCGACGGCCGAGCAGAAGATCGACCAGGCCATCAACCGGATCCGCACGACGCTGCCCGACGGCATCGACCCCGTGGTCATCGCGGGCAGCATCGACGACCTGCCGGTGATCCAGATCGCCGTCACGAGCGACCTCAGCCCGCAGGACCTCACGGCCGCTCTCGAGCGCTCGACGCTCGCGGACATCCGCAAGCTCGAGGGCGTGCGCGACGCGAGCCTGCTGGGGACGGTCGGGCAGCGCGTGGTCATCACGCCGGATCCCGCCGAGGTGCAGGCGGCGGGCCTCTCCAACCAGGCGATCCGCGACGCGCTCGACGCGAACGGCTCGCTGCTGCCCGCCGGCTCCGTGACCGAGGACGGGACCACGCTGTCGGTGCAGTCCGGCACGCGCCTCGGATCCACCGAGGACCTGGCCTCGCTGCCGCTGCTCGGCGCCGCGGGCGGGCGCGAGCTCACGATCGGCGACGTCGCCACGGTGGAGCTCGGCCAGGACCCGACCACCGGCATCTCGCGCGTCGACGGCCAGCCGTCGCTCACCATCGCCGTGACCAAGACGCCGGCGGGCAACACGGTCGACGTCTCGCAGCTGGTGACCCAGCTCCTGCCGCAGCTCGCCGACGACCTCGGGAACGGCACGCGCTTCACGGTCGTGTTCGACCAGGCGCCCTTCATCGAGCAGTCGATCTCGAGCCTCACCACCGAGGGGCTGCTCGGCCTCGTGTTCGCGGTGCTCGTGATCCTCGTGTTCCTGCTCTCGATCCGGTCCACCATCGTGACCGCGATCTCCATCCCCGCCTCCGTGCTCATCACCTTCATCGGGATGCTCGCCTCGGGCTACACGCTCAACATCATCACGCTCGGCGCGCTCACGATCGCGGTCGGGCGCGTGGTGGACGACTCGATCGTGGTGATCGAGAACATCAAGCGGCACCTCTCCTTCACGCCCGACCGGCTGGAGGCGATCCGCGCGGCAGTGAAGGAGGTCGCGGGCGCGGTCACGGCGTCCACGGCCACGACGGTCGCCGTGTTCCTGCCCATCGCGCTCGTGGGCGACATCACGGGCGAGCTGTTCCGGCCGTTCGCGCTCACGGTGACCATCGCGCTCGCCGCGTCGCTGTTCGTCTCGCTGACGATCGTGCCGGTGCTCGCGTACTGGTTCCTGCGGCCCGAGGGGGAGTCGCGGAGGGCGCGCAAGAAGGCCGCCGCCGCGTCCGCGTCGGCCGAGACCGAGCGGGCCCGCGCGGGCGCGCACGCGGCCGTCACCGGACCGGTCGACGACCGCGAGCTCGCCGGTCGACGGGCCCGCGGATCCCACGCGGCCCACGACGAGGGCGAGGGGATCGGGAAGCCCACGCGCCTCCAGCGCGGCTACCTGCCGATCCTCGCCTGGACCCTCAAGCACTCCGCGGTCACGCTGATCCTCGCGATCCTCGTGCTCGGCGGCACGGTCGCGCTCATCCCGAGCATGAAGACGAACTTCCTCGGCGACAGCGGGCAGAACACGCTCACCGTCTCGCAGGAGCTGCCGAGCGACACCAGCCTCGAGGCGCAGGACACCGCGGCGACGGAGGTCGAGCAGGCGCTCATCGGCGTCGACGGCGTCGAGACCGTGCAGACCTCCATCGGTTCGGACAGCACGTCGCTCACCTCGGCCTTCGGGGGCGGCGGTGGGATCACCTTCTCGCTCACGACCGACCCCGACGCCGACCAGGACGGCATCCGCGAGCGCGTGCGCTCCGCGGTCGACGGCCTCACCGACGTGGGCGACGTGTCGCTCGCGGCGGCGTCCGGCGGGTTCTCCTCGAGCGACATCGAGGTGCAGATCACCGCGAACGACGGCGACGACCTGAAGGCGTCGGCCGACGCGATCCTCGCGGCCGTGCAGGACATCCCGTCGATCGAGCAGGCCACGAGCAACCTCTCCGAGACGCAGCCGTACATCGCGGTGACCGTCGACCGGGCGAAGGCCGCGGCCGCGGGTCTCAGCGAGCAGGCCGTGGGCGGCATCGTGACCGCGAGCCGGCTGCCGGCCGCGGTCGGGCAGGTCGTGATCGACGAGAAGACGCTGTCCGTCTACATCCAGGACCCGGACGCCGCGCAGAGCCTGCAGGGGCTGCGCGACTTCCGGATCCCGACCGCGCGCGGCCCCGTGCCGCTCAGCGACCTCGCGACCGTCGAGGTCACCGACGGCCCCGCCACCGTCACGACCACGGGCGGCTTCCGCAGCGCGACCGTGAGCGCGACGCCCGGCAGCGACGACGTCGGCTTCGCCTCGTCCGAGGTGTCGCAGGCCGTCGCCGACGTGCAGCTCCCGGCCGGCGCGCAGGCGACGCTCGGCGGCGTCGCGTCGCAGCAGTCGGACGCCTTCGGGCAGCTCGGGCTCGCGGTGCTGGCGGCGATCCTGATCGTCTACATCATCATGGTGGCGACGTTCCGCAGCCTCATCCAGCCGCTCGTGCTGCTCGTCTCGGTGCCGTTCGCGGCGACCGGCGCGGTGCTGCTGCAGGTGGTGACGGGGATCCCGCTGGGCGTCGCCTCGATCATCGGCCTGCTGATGCTCGTGGGCATCGTGGTGACCAACGCGATCGTGCTCATCGACCTCGTGAACCAGTACCGGACGCGCGGCATGGACCTCCGCGAGGCGATCCTGCAGGGCGCGGGGCGCAGGCTCCGACCGATCCTCATGACGGCGCTCGCGACGATCTTCGCGCTGCTGCCGCTCGCGGTCGGCCTCACCGGGCACGGCGGCTTCATCTCGCAGCCGCTGGCCATCGTCGTGATCGGCGGCCTGCTGTCGTCGACCGTGCTGACGCTCGTGGTGCTGCCGTCGCTGTACTCGCTGGTCGAGCGGGGCGCGCTGCGGATCCGGGCGCGGGGCGAGCGGAGGCGCGCCGAGCGCGGGCTGCCCGCGGGCGGATCCGCCACGACGACCGAGGCCGGCGCCGCGGGCTGATCCCGCCTCCCGACCCCGCCCGGGGGCGCCGCGTGGCGCGCCCGGGCGTAGCGCTGCCCTGGTGCCCGGGCGTCGCGTCCGGTAGTGTTCTCCAGTCGGCTCTTGACACCGCTACCGGACCATCCATCCGGGCGGATGGATTTGTCAGTCAGGTGGGCCGGTTTCCCCCTCTCGTTCCGCAGAGGGG
>NZ_QWGT01000132.1 GCF_003576405.1 Clavibacter lycopersici | reverse complement strand
TGACGACGCGCGGGGCGAAGGGGAGCGGGCTCGGCGCCTGCGCGTCCGCCCGCGCCACGGCCCGGGCGTCCGCGGGCCGGGCCAGGATCAGCCGCTGCGACGCTCCGCCGTCGCCCACCGCGTCGAGGGCGTCGCCGTAGGGGAGCGAGGAGAAGACGGCGCTCGCCGTCACGTGCAGCGCTGCGGAGGATCCCGTCGCCCGGAGCGGCACCGCATCGCCGTTCCCGACCTGGGCAGTCGTGCTCCCGTCGTCGAACACGGCGCCGTCGAGCGTGACCGTCCCCGTCTGGGACCCGGCGGGCACGTCCGTCATCCCGCTCGCGACGAGGTCGGCGCGCAGGTCCGCGCGCACGGTCCCGCGCCCGTCCTCTCCCAGCGTCACCGTGGCGGTCGCGGTCACGGATCGGGAGGCGCCGGATGCCGCCTCCGCGAGCATGTCGCGCGCCCGGGACTCGACGGCGCCGGCGTGATCCCCCGCACGCGCCGCGTACCAGGCGAGGTCGCGCCCGCCGAGCCCGGTGATGCTCCACGTCGCGAGCTGCCCGGCCGCGGCGGTGTCGGGATCCGTCGATCCGGCCCACCGCCTCGAGATGTAGGCGAGCCGCGCCCGGTCGTCGGGGGTCGTGCCCGCGTCGTCGACCGGGGTGTAGTCGTGGCCGGGCGGCGCGGCCAGCCCGATGTCGATGCAGAAGCCGAGCCGGCCGTCGTCCATCCGGTACGAGCCCAGCCAGCGGCCGTCCGCTCCGGACGAGTAGCCGACGCCGTGGGAGACCGCGCTGAGCGCCTGCGCGGGAGGCACGGCGCTCGCGGCGAGCCCGAGCGCGAGGCCGATGCCCACGAGCGACGAGACGAGCCGGGCGGTGCGCGGCCGCCGAGGCGGGTGGTCGTGCCGGCGGAGGAAGGGGAGGGGAGGGGCCTGGGGGATCCGTGTCATGGCCGCACAGTGCGGCCCGGCGGCGCCGGTCGCGGCATCCGCACCAGGAGCCGGGGACGGGATCCGCGACCGCCCGCCTGTGCAGGAGGGGCCCGCTATCCCGCGTCGCGCCGTCGGTACCTGCGCGTGATCACCGACCGGGGTGCCTCGCGGACGACGTGCGGCAGCACGCGGTACACGGCCAGGATCAGCGCGAGCGAGCGGTCGTAGCGGCGTTCGATCCGCGCATCCCACCGCATCCCGAAGCCCGATCTGAGCCGCGGAGGGAGCAGCCCCGCCGTCATGAGCGCGACGAGGGGCATGACCGCGCGGATCGCGGGCGACCCGACCCGTCCGCCGAGCAGCGTCCGGGCGACCCGCCGCGCGTCATCCGTCGGCTCGAGGGTCGCGATGCGCTCCTCCCAGTACGCGCGGAACGCCGTCCGGTCCGCGGGCCACCGCCCCTCGGGGACCTGCAGCGCGGTGCCGAGCTCGGCGTACTGCCGGTAGACCCGGTCGGCGGCGTCCTCGGGCAGCGGCCCGAAGCACAGCTCGAACATCCCGATGGCCGAGTCGTACAGCGTCGCCGCCACCCAGAGCTGCAGGTCGGGGTCGTACGCGGAGTAGGCCGGCGCGGATCCGTCGGCGGCGGGATCCTCCGCGCGCACCGGTGCGTGGGCGCGTCCGACGATCCGCCGGGCGCGCGCGATCTCGTCCGGGGAGCCGAAGACGACGGCGTAGACGTAGCCGAGCGTGCCCTCGAGCCGGTCGAGCGGTCGCGACGCGAAGTCGCTGTGCTCGGCGACGCCGCGGGCGACGGACGGGTCGGCGATCTGCAGCAGGATGGCCCGTCCTCCCGCGGCGAGCAGGATCCCCTCGCCGGCGAGGTCGCGGATGGACCCGCCCGGCCGACGTGCGGGATGCGTCCTCGGCCTCATCCGCCCAGTCTCCCTCCCCAGGCCGCGGATCGCGCGTCGGCGCACGGCCCGAGCGCGCCCGGGCCGGCGGACCCGCGACCCGATAGGCTCTCATCGGTCGTCGACGCGGCGGGCCGGCCCACCCCGGTGGGCGGCGGGCGCGTCGACCAGCCGCAACACACCGGGTGCCGCCACCAGACGGTCGTGGCACCGCAGCCTCGAACGACGCACGTAACCGCCTGGCGCGGGTGCGGATGGGATGACACGCGTGGATCTTTTCGAATACCAGGCCAGGGACCTCTTCGAGTCCTACGGCGTCCCGGTCCTCCCGGGGATCGTCGCCGACACCGCCGAGGAGGTGCGCGCCGCGGCCGAGAAGCTGGGCGGCACCGTGGTCGTGAAGGCGCAGGTGAAGACCGGCGGCCGCGGCAAGGCCGGCGGCGTCAAGGTCGCCCAGAGCGCCGACGCCGCGTTCGAGGCGGCCGAGGGCATCCTCGGCCTCGACATCAAGGGGCACACCGTGCACCGCGTGATGGTCGCGGCCGGCGCCCGCATCGCCGAGGAGTTCTACTTCTCGATCCTCCTCGACCGCGCCGAGCGCTCCTACCTGTGCCTCGCCAGCTACGAGGGCGGCATGGAGATCGAGGAGCTCGCGGTCACGCGGCCCGAGGCGCTCGCCCGCATCGAGATCGACCCCGTCGCCGGCATCGACGCCGCGAAGGCGGAGGAGATCGCCCGCGCCGCGTCGTTCCCCGAGGAGCTCATCGCCAAGGTCGCGCCCGTCTTCGAGCGCCTCTGGTGGGTCTACCGGGACGAGGACGCGACGCTCGTCGAGGTCAACCCGCTCGTCCTCACGGAGTCGGGCGACATCATCGCCCTCGACGGCAAGGTCACGCTCGACGAGAACGCCGGCTTCCGCCACGAGGGCCACGCCGCCCTCGAGGACGCGGCCGCCGCGGATCCCCTCGAGGCCAAGGCCAAGGAGTCCGACCTCAACTACGTCAAGCTCGACGGCCAGGTCGGCATCATCGGCAACGGCGCGGGGCTCGTCATGTCCACGCTCGACGTCGTCAGCTACGCGGGCGAGTCGCACGGCGGCGTGCGACCCGCGAACTTCCTCGACATCGGCGGCGGAGCGTCCGCAGAGGTCATGGCCGCCGGTCTCGACGTCATCCTCGGCGACGAGCAGGTCACGAGCGTCTTCGTCAACGTGTTCGGCGGGATCACCTCGTGCGACGCGGTCGCGAACGGCATCGTCGGCGCGCTCGACAAGCTGGGCGACGCCGCAACCAAGCCGCTCGTCGTCCGCCTCGACGGCAACAACGTCGAGGAGGGCCGCCGCATCCTCGAGGAGCGCGCGCACCCCCTCGTCACTGTCGTCGGCACCATGGACGAGGCGGCCGACAAGGCCGCCGAGCTGGCCGCCGCTTAACTCCCGAGAGAGAACAGGAACACGAACATGTCGATTCTTCTCGACGAGAACAGCAGGATCATCGTCCAGGGCCTCACGGGCTCCGAGGGCACCAAGCACGCGGGCCGCATGCTCGCGTCCGGCAGCAAGGTCGTGGGCGGCGTCAACCCGCGCAAGGCCGGCAGCACGGTCACCATCGAGGGCGTCGAGCTCCCGATCTTCGGCTCGGTCGCCGAGGCCATGGCGGAGACGGGCGCCGACGTGTCGGTCATCTTCGTCCCCCCGGCCTTCGCCAAGAGCGCGGTGGTCGAGGCCATCGACGCGGCCATCCCGCTGGCGGTCGTCATCACCGAGGGCATCCCGGTCAAGGACTCCGCGGAGTTCTGGTCGCACGCCAAGAGCACCGGCGGGAAGACGCGCATCGTCGGCCCCAACTGCCCCGGCATCATCAGCCCCGGCAAGTCGAACGCCGGCATCATCCCCGCCACCATCACGGAGGCCGGCCCCATCGGCCTCGTGTCCAAGTCGGGGACGCTCACGTACCAGATGATGTTCGAGCTGCGCGACCTCGGCATCTCCACCGCCATCGGCATCGGCGGCGACCCCATCATCGGCACCACGCACATCGACGCCCTCGAGGCGTTCGAGGCGGACCCGGAGACGCGCGCCATCGTCATGATCGGCGAGATCGGCGGCGACGCCGAGGAGCGGGCGGCCGAGTACATCAAGGCGCACGTCACCAAGCCGGTCGTCGCGTACGTCGCGGGCTTCACCGCTCCCGAGGGCAAGACCATGGGCCACGCCGGCGCCATCGTCTCCGGCGGCAGCGGCACCGCGCAGGGCAAGAAGGAGGCCCTCGAGGCCTCGGGCGTCAAGGTCGGCAAGACGCCGACCGAGACGGCCAACCTCCTCCGCGAGGTCTTCGCCGCGCTGTAGCGACGACGCGCTCGCGAGCGCATCATGGCGGCCCGCATCCCGATGGATGCGGGCCGCCGTCATGCCCGCCGCCCCTCCCCGGGCGGATCGACCGGCGGATGCCCCGGCGCGCCCGCCGCGGGACCGGTCGCGCGAGGCCCGGCCGGTAGGGTCGTCGAGGCATGAACCGACACGCAACCGCCCTGTTCGCGGCACTCGAGGCGCTCCTGGTGGTGGGGGTCGGCGTCGCCCTGCCCCTCGTGCCGCTCACGGCGCTGTGGGCCGGGCAGTACGACCTGCAGATCGACTGGGGCGTGTTCGCGCGCACGGCGATCGACCTGTGGCTCCTCGGTCACGGCGTCCCTCTCACGGCGACGCTGGATCCGGCGCTCTCGACCGCCCTCGGTCTTCCGGGCGTCGACGCCCCGTTCGCGCTCACGCTCGCGCCCCTGGGCTTCGCCCTCCTCACGCTCCTGCTCGGGATCCGCGCCGGCCGCCGCATCGTCGAGACCGACCACCCCGGCGTCGGAGCGATCGCCGCGGTGATCACGACCGCCGCCCTGTCCCTCGGTCTGGCGCTCGCGGCCCAGCACGAGGGCGTCTCCCCCGCCGTCGGGCGCGGCGCCGTCCTGCCCACACTGGTCCTCGCGCTCGGCCTCCTCGTCGGCGGGATCGCGCGGGCCGACCGCGCGAGGGCAGCGCGGTGGTGGGCATCCCTGTCGTCGGGCCGTGCCGCCGGGTCCATCAGGAGCGCTCGCGATGCGCTCGACCGCCTGCCGGACGGCGCGGCCTCCGTCGCCGCGACGGCCGTCCGCGGGGGTGCCGCGTCGGCCTTCGGCGTGGTCGCCGTCGCCGCCGTCGTCGTGGCGGTGCTGCTCGGCCTCCAGTACGCGACCGTCATCACGCTCTACGAGACGCTGCAGACGGGGATCGTCGGCGGCGTCGCGCTCACGCTGGCGCAGATCGCGCTCCTGCCGAACCTCATCGTGTGGGCGGCGTCGTGGCTCCTCGGGCCCGGCTTCGCCCTCGGCACCGGGTCGTCCATCTCGCCGCTCGGCACGACCGTCGGCCCGATCCCGTCCGTCCCGGTCCTCGGCGTCCTGCCCCAGGGGGCGTTCGACCTCGGCTACCTGGGGATCCTCGTCCCCGTCGTCGTGTCCTTCGTCGCCGCGGTCGCGCTGTCGCCGCGCGTGGCCCGGATCCCCGAGCCCGAGGCGCGCCGCTGGCCGTGGTTCCTCGCCGCGGGTGTCGGCATGGGCGTCGTCGGCGCCGCGGTGCTCGCGCTGCTGGCCGTGCTCTCCGGTGGCGCTGCGGGGCCCGGCCGCCTGGCCGACGTGGGCCCGGCCGCCGGGTGGATCCTCCTCGCCGCGTTCCTCGAGATCGGCGTGGCGTCCGTGGCGGGCATGTTCGTCTCCGGCCTGATGGCCCCCCTGGTCCGGCGCAGCCCCGAGGGACGCGGATAGGCTGTGCGCGTGCTCAACGTGGTCGTCCTCATCTCCGGCAGCGGGACCAATCTCCACGCGCTCCTGCAGGCGGCCGATCACGCGGACTACCCCGCCCGGGTCGTCGCGGTCGGAGCAGACCGCGACGCCGACGGGCTCCGGTTCGCCGAGGAGCGCGGCATCCCCACCTTCACGGTCCCGTTCGCGAGCTTCGCCGACCGCGCGGCGTGGGGCGACGAGCTCGCCGCCGCCATCGCCGGGTGGGAGCCCGACCTGGTCGTCCTCAGCGGGTTCATGCGCCTCCTCCCGCCGCGCGCGGTGCAGGCGTTCGCGCCGCGCATCGTGAACACGCATCCGGCGTACCTTCCGGAGTTCCCCGGAGCCCACGCCGTCCGGGACGCCATCGCCGCCGGGGTCACGAGCTCCGGGGCGTCCATCATCGTCGTCGACACCGGGGTCGACACCGGACCGGTGCTCGCGCAGGAGCGCGTGCCCGTCGAGCCGGGCGACACCGAGCACACCCTGCACGAGCGCATCAAGGTCGTGGAGCGCAGGCTCCTCGTCGACACGGTGCGCGCGATCTCCCTCGGCACCATCGACCTCAAGGAGCTGTCCCCGGCATGAGCGGACCCCGTCACGACCCGTCCCTGTTCCGCGATCGAGACGGCATCGAGGTGGCACGCGCCCTCG
The DNA here is from genome assembly GCF_003576405.1 of Clavibacter lycopersici. GTDB lineage: Bacteria > Actinomycetota > Actinomycetes > Actinomycetales > Microbacteriaceae > Clavibacter > Clavibacter lycopersici. The sequence goes on along the minus strand of NZ_QWGT01000132.1, from coordinate 1,702 downwards.
TCTCCGTCAGCGACAAGACCGGGCTGCTCGAGCTCGCCGGGGCGCTCGCGGAGGCCGGCGTCGAGATCGTCTCCACCGGATCCACGGCGAGCACGATCGCGGAGGCGGGCTTCCCGGTCACGCAGGTGCAGGACGTCACGGGCTTCCCGGAGTCGCTCGACGGACGCGTGAAGACGCTGCACCCCGCGGTGCACGCCGGTCTGCTCGCCGACCTCCGGCTCGAGTCGCACGAGGTGCAGCTCGCTGAGCTCGGGATCTCGCCGTTCCAGCTCGTGGTCGTGAACCTGTACCCGTTCGTGGAGACGGTGGCGTCGGGCGCCCCGGCGTCGGACGTGATCGAGCAGATCGACATCGGCGGACCCGCGATGGTGCGCGCGTCCGCCAAGAACCACGCCAACGTGGCGATCGTCGTGTCCCCGTCGAGCTACGACGAGGTGATCGCGGCCGTACGTGCCGGGGGGACGACCCTCGAGCAGCGCCGTCGTCTGGCGGCCGCGGCCTTCGCGCACACCGCCGACTACGACCGCGCGGTCGCGGAGTACTTCCGGTCGACGGTCCTCGGCGCCGACGCGCCTGACGATGCGGATGCGGCCGACGCGGCTGACCCCGGCTGGCCCGCGAGCTGGTCCGTGGAGGGGGAGCTCGCGCAGGTGCTCCGGTACGGGGAGAACTCCCACCAGGACGCGGCGCTCTACCGTCGGCGCGCCGGCGCCGGCATCGCGCAGGCCGTCCAGCTGCACGGCAAGGAGATGTCCTACAACAACTTCGTCGACGCGGACGCGGCGGTCCGCGCCGCGTACGACTTCGCCGAGCCGGCCGTCGCCATCATCAAGCACGCGAACCCGTGCGGCATCGCCGTCGCCGCCCCCCGGGCCGTGGACGCGATCGCGTCCGCGCACCGCAGCGCGCACGACTGCGATCCGGTCTCGGCATTCGGCGGGGTGATCGCGGCCAACCGGACGGTCACGCTGGGCATGGCCGAGACGGTGAAGGAGATCTTCACCGAGGTCCTCGTCGCCCCCGGGTTCGACGCCGACGCGCTGACCCTGCTGAAGACCAAGAAGAACCTGCGCTTGCTGACGCTCCCGGAGGGGTACCAGCGCGAGGACCTCGAGGCCCGGCAGATCTCGGGGGGCTACCTCGTCCAGTCGGGGGACGTGTTCCCCTCCGACGGTGCGCGGCTCTCGGCGACGTGGACCCTCGCGACGGGGGAGCCCGTGGGCGAGCAGACGCTCGCCGACCTCGAGTTCGCGTGGAAGGCCTGCAGGGCGGTGAAGTCGAACGCGATCCTGCTCGCCCACCACGGTGCATCCGTCGGGGTCGGCATGGGTCAGGTCAACCGGGTGGACTCCTGCCACCTCGCCGTGCAGCGCGCGGGGGACCGGGCATCCGGATCCGTCGCCGCATCCGACGCGTTCTTCCCGTTCGCCGACGGCCTGCAGGTCCTGCTCGACGCGGGGGTCCGCGCGGTGGTCCAGCCCGGGGGATCGGTCCGCGACGAGGAGGTCGTGGAGGCCGCTCGCGCTGCCGGCGTCGCCATGTACTTCACGGGCGAGCGCCACTTCTTCCACTGATGCGCCGGCGGCGGTCCCCACGGGGCCGCCGCCGTGCCATCCCGGGAGGGCTCGTGCGACACGCCCGGGATGCGGTGTGTTTTGCGGGGGTGGGGTGGTCCGCGTAATGTCTCCTCTTGTCGCCGGAA
>NZ_QWGT01000131.1 GCF_003576405.1 Clavibacter lycopersici | reverse complement strand
TCGACCTCGCCGGCCTCCCCCTGCCCGCAGCCCTGCGCCGCGCCGCCGTCGTGGGGGCCGCCGCCGTGCTGTCGCCCGTCGCCGGCGAGGTCGACGCCGCGGGCCTCGCCGCGCTGGAGGCATCGCTCGACGCCGGATCCCGCGCCCCCGACCGCACGCCCGCACCATGACGGAGGAACCCATGACGACGACCACCGCGCTCGACCTCGTGACCGAGGCCCGCGACCTGCGCCGGGGGATCGGCGCCTTCAACGTGGTGCTGCTCGAGCACGCGGAGGCGATCGTCGAGGGCGCCGAGCGCGCCGGCCTGCCCGTGATCCTGCAGATCAGCCAGAACGCCGCCCGCTACCACGGGTCGTTCGAGCCCATCGCCGCGGCCAGCCTCGCCATCGCGCGCGCCGCCGGCGTTCCCGCGATCGTGCACCTCGACCACGCCGAGGACGTCGAGCTGGTGCACGCCGCGGTCGAGCTGGGCGTGCAGAGCGTGATGTTCGACGGATCCGCGCTCCCCTACGACGAGAACGTCGCGACCACGCGCGCGGTCGTCGACCACTGCCACGCCCACGGCGTGCGCGTGGAGGCGGAGCTCGGCGAGGTCGGCGGCAAGGACGGGGTCCACGCCCCGGGCGCCCGCACGCGGCCCGACGAGGCCGCCGCGTTCGTCGCCGCGACCGGCGTCGACTCGCTGGCCGTCGCGGTCGGGACCTCCCACGCGATGACCGACCGGGTCGCCACGGTCGACCGCGCGCTCATCGTGCGGCTCGCCGCCGAGGTCGGCGTGCCCCTGGTGCTGCACGGGTCCTCCGGCCTGAGCGACGACGAGCTCGTCGCCGCCCGCGACGCCGGCATGACGAAGATCAACATCTCCACGCACCTGAACGGCCTGTTCACGGCGGCCGCGCGCGAGGCGCTGTCGGCGGACGCGGCGCTCGTGGATCCGCGCCGCTACATCTCCCCCGCCCGCGCGGCCGTGGCCCGCGAGGTCCAGCGCCTGCTGACGCTGCTCGGATCGTGAGCGCATCCCTGCTCGGCGTCGCCGGCACGGCCGCGGCGGATCCGGCCCTCGCGGACGTGATGGCGGCCGCGCTGGACTCCGGGGACGCCGACGCCCTCGGATCCGCCGCCCGCATGTCGCCCGCGCCGCTCACGGCCGCCGCCATCGCCGGTGCCGTGCTCGCGCTCGAGCCGCGGGCCATCGCGCGCCACCGCGCGCTCGGCATCCCCGAGGAGGTCACGGCGCGGAGCCTCGCCGACGTCGGCCGCAAGCTCGACGCGTACGGCGCGGCCGTCGACCTGCCCTGGCTCGTCCGCGTGCTGCGCGGCGACGTGCTGGCGTTCGGGCGCATCCAGCTCGAGCGCGAGACGGTCGACGGATCCCGCGCGCTGCACATCCCCGAGGGCGGGCCGCTCGTCGCCGACGAGCTCGACCGGTCCCTCGCGGAGGGCCGCGCGTACCTGGGCGCGGACCCCGTCGTGTGCACCTCGTGGCTGCTGGACCCGCTCCTGCGCGAGCTCCCCGAGCCGAGCAACATCGCCGCGTTCGCCCGCCGCTTCCGCGTCGACGAGGTCGTGCGATCCGCGGAGGCCGACGCGAGCGTCGCCCGCTTCGTCTTCCGCCGCCCGCTGCCCGAGGTCATCGCCCTGCCCGCCGACGCGCGCCTCTCGCGCCTGCAGGCCCTCGTGCTCGGCCACCTCCGATCCGGCGCGCACTGGTCGGAGCCGCGGGGACTGCTGCTCTGACGACCGGGTGGGCGCGGGGTGACGCCCCGCGCTCCGAGCCGGGACCGGGCGCGTCGCGGGGAAGGCGCTCGTCCTCCCCCGGATCCGCTACTGCGACAGCGCCCGATCCAGCCGATCGAGGAGCGCCTCCAACGACACCTCGAACTCCTCGTCGCTGCGGTCCGCGCTCAGCAGGGTGCGGAGACGCCGGACCTCGGGCGCGGAGTCGAGGGACATGCTCCCGTCGCCCTGCGGGATCGCCGCGCCGCCCTCGTCGAGCGGCTCCTCGGCGGGTCCCGCCTCCGCCCCGCGCACCACGGACTGCAGGAGGAGCTGGCCGAGCAGGAAGCTGCTGAACGCGCGGTAGGCGTCGACCGCCTGCTCGTCGGTGAACCCGTTGCGGGTCAGCTCGGTCAGGAACGTGTTGACGACCTCGACGCTCCGCAGCGGCGGTCGCAGCCAGGGCGCCGCGGGGTGGCGGGTGGCCACGAGCGGGAACGCCTTCGGGTGGTCGGTGGCGATGCGCCGGACCTCGTGGGCGACGGTCTGCAGGAATCCCTGCCAGTGCTCGTCCTCGGCCCTCTGGAGACGGTCGGTGAGCTCCCGCATGAGGGACGCGACGACGCCCTCGAGGAGGTCCTCCTTGCCGTGCACGTACCGGTAGAGCGACATCGCCTCCACCCCGAGCACCTGCGCGAGCGAGCGCATGGAGAGCCCCTGCGGGCCCGACCGGTCGATCTGGTCGAGCGCCGTCTGGATGATCAGCTCACGGCTGAGGCCCGGCGCCGATCCGCCGCGCGACGCCCTGTCTCGTCCTGCCATGGCGGATGCCCCCTGCTGGTCTGCGGTTCCCGACGGGCCGGCGCTCGAGATGCGGAGTCTCCGACAACCGCACCGTAGCGCGGCTTACGGCGTAAGGTCGCCATTGGACTTACGCCGTAAGCCCACTGAGGCAGCCGCCCGTCCGCCGCGAGGCGCGCACCGCGGGACCGCCCGACCCGCTCCTCACCCACACCCGGCATCCGTCGGGGAGAAGGAGAACCACCATGATCGACAGCAACGACATCGGCAGCATCGTCGGCGCCCCCGTGCACGACGCGGACGGCGACAAGATCGGCACCGTCGGACAGGTCTACGTCGACCCGACCGACGAGAGCCCCGTCTGGGCCACCGTCAAGACCGGCCTCTTCGGCACGTCCGAGTCCTTCGTCCCCCTCGAGGGCGCGGACTGGGATCGCGAGACCCTCACGGTCCGCCACGACAAGGCGAAGGTGAAGGACGCCCCGCGCATCGACGCCGACGGCGCCCTCGGCGAGCAGGAGGAGGACGCCCTCTACGCGCACTACGGCATGGGCGGCGGATCCTCGCGGAACCCCACGGACGACGCCGCCGGCACGCAGGGCCTCTTCGACCAGGACGAGCACGCGGGCGTCGACGGCGACCGCCGTGCGGACGTCGACGGCGCCGGCACGGTCGGCCACGACACCTCCGGCCCCACTACCGACGACGCGATGACCCGCTCCGAGGAGCAGCTGCACGTCGGCACCGAGCGCGTGGAGACCGGGCGCGCCCGCCTCCGCAAGCACATCGTCACCGAGCAGCAGACCGTGACCGTCCCCGTCAGCCACGAGGAGGTGCGGCTCGAGCGCGAGCCGATCACCGACGCGAACGTCGGATCCGCCACCCGCGGCCCCGACCTCTCCGAGGAGGAGCACGAGGTGGTCCTCACCGAGGAGCGCCCCGTCGTGCAGATGGAGACGGTCCCCGTGGAGCGCGTGAAGCTCGGCACCGAGACGGTGACCGACGAGCGCACCGTCACCGAGGACGTCCGCCACGAGGAGATCGAGATCGACGGCGACGCGGACGGCACCGCACGCCGCTGACCCGGCCGCACCCCCGCAGCACCCGCAGCACCCCGCCGGGCGGATCCCGCAGGTCCGCCCGGCGGGACACCACCGCACGACCCACCGCCGACGCGCCGCGTCGGCCCACCCGACCCTGAAAGGGCCACCCCATGGACTTCCCCGCCGTACTGCAGGACGGACTCGCCGCGGTCATCGCGTTCGTGCCCCTCGCCCTGCTCTTCCTGCTCATCCTCGTCGTCGGCCTGATCGTCGCGAAGCTCATCTCGAAGGCCATCGACAAGCTCCTCGAGAAGGTCGGCTTCGACCGCCTCGTCGAGCGCGGCGGCATCAAGAAGGCCCTCGCCGGATCCAAGCTCGACGCCTCCGACATCGTCGCGAAGATCGTCTACTACACGCTCGTGCTCTTCGTCCTGCAGTTCGCCTTCGGCGTCTTCGGCCGGAACCCGGTGAGCGACCTGCTCCAGGGCATCATCGGCTTCCTGCCGAAGATCATCGTCGCGATCATCATCGTGGTCATCGCGTCGGCCATCGCCGCGGGCGCCAAGGGCCTCATCCAGAACACCCTGGGCGGCCTGTCCTACGGCAAGGTCCTCGGCAACATCGTCGCCGTGTTCATCCTGTTCCTCGGGATCACCGCGGCCCTCAACCAGATCGAGGTCGCGACGACCGTGACCACCCCGATCCTCATCGCGGTGCTCGCCATCATCGCCGGCGTGATCATCGTCGGCGCCGGCGGCGGCCTCATCAAGCCGATGCAGGCCCGCTGGGAGTCGATGCTGACGAAGGCCGAGGAGGAGGCCCCGAAGATCCAGCAGCACGCGCAGGCCGCCCCGAGCGTCCAGCAGCAGGCGGAGCAGGCCCAGCGGAAGGCGCAGGACGCGACCCGCACCCGTCGCGGCTGATCCGCGCCAGCACCGAGACGACGACGGCCGGATCCCTGAGGGGATCCGGCCGTCGTCGTGCGTGGCGCGGGTGGTGCCGTGCAGCTACTCCGCGGAGCGCATGCGGCGGCGGGCGACGAGCGTGCCCGCGCCGGCCAGCGCCATGAGCGCGCCGAGTCCGCCGAGGCCGAGGGCAGCTGCGCCGTCGGTGCCCGTGACGGGCAGCGTGTCGTCGTGGTGCGCGGCCGGCTTCGCGATCGGCTTCGGCGCGGTGCCCGCGGGCTCGATCGAGGGCGCGGTCGGCGCCGGGGTGGGCGTGCCGGGCAGCGTGGGCAGGCCCGGGATGACCGGTCCGCCCGCGTCCTCGGCCGTCAGCTCGACCGTGCCGCCCTGCGTGAGGCCCGACTCGAGGCCGGCGACGGACACCTGGTACGTGCCGGGCTGGACGTCGCCGAACAGGATCACCGGCTGCGCGAACGTGCCGTCGACGTCGGCGCGCACGAGGTCCTCCAGCGAGCGGGTGCCGACTCCGACGCCCGCGTTCGCGTCGCTGATCTCGATGACCGTGCCGTCGGGCGCGGTGACCGTGACCTCGACGGCCTCGTAGCGGAGGTAGCCGGTCGCGGTGACCTTGAGGCCGCCGAGGATGCTCGTGGCCTCGGCGACGGAGATCGGCGAGATGGTGGAGAACGACGCCTCGGCGCGCACGAACGGGCCGACGGGCGCCTCGGCGAAGCGGACGAGGCCGCGGATCTCGCCCGTGATGGTGAGGTCGAGGCCGACCTGCGTCAGCGTGACGCTGGCGGTCTTCGAGTCCTGCAGCAGCTCGGTGAAGCTCGCGGGGAACGCGTACGTGCCGTCCTCGCCGACGATGCCGATGCCCGCGATGGCCTTGACGCCCACGGCGTTGAAGTAGCTGGCGGTGACGATGCTGCCCGCGGTGCCGGTGCCGGCGAACGGCACGGCCTCGTTGATCGGGAGGGCGACGCCGCGGTCGGGCGTGGTCCAGGTGAAGGGCAGCTCGACGACGGGGGCGGTCGGCTCGAGCGTCGGCAGGCCGGTCGACGGGGTGCCGGGGGTGGTCGGGACGGCCGGGGTCGGCGTGGTCTCGACCGGGGCGTCGGCGACGGGGGCCGTCTCCTCGGCGGTCTCGGTGGGCGCGGGCGTCGGCGTCGCGTCGGCGGACGGGGCCTCGACGGCGGGCGTCTCGACGGCGGGCGTCGGCGTGGCGGCCGGGGCCTCGACGGCCGGCGCCTCGACGGCGACGGGCGCGGAGTCGACGGGGACGGTCTCGGCGTGGGCGGCGGGCGCCATCGCGAGGGGCAGGATCACGAGCGACGCCGAGAGGCATGCGCCGGCGGCCGCGCGACGGAACGACCTGCCGCGGCCTGCGGCGGGGGTGGGACGGGTCATGGCATCTCCGGTGGTGCAGGACCGCCCGTCCGCGCCATTGCTGTGCCGCGACCGTGCGGTGGAGGGGACGCGCTCCGGGGTCCCGGGGACGCGGCGGGGAGGATCTGCTCCCTGTTTCCGACTGTAGGGAATTCCATTCCCCGCCTGGGGGACGATTTCCGCATGGTGTGACGCGTGTGACACATGATCCCCGGAGTTGCGGGGGTGACTCGCCGCGCCGACCCCCGGATTGGGGTGCCCGCAGGTGGGCCGGCGGGCGTCAGTCGGCGGGCGCGAGCACGAGGTCGTCGCCCGCGACGGCGACCAGGACGACCTGGTCGCGGCCGGCTCGCCGACCCGTGACGGACGGCAGGTCGAGGAGCGCGCGCGGGGCGACGAGGTCCCAGCCGGCGTCCGTCAGCCGGTGCACGAGCTCGCGGCGGGAGAGCCGACGCGTCGGCTCCTCGGCGAGCGCCTGCACGACGACGAGGTCCATCGGATCCAGGTCCAGCGGCACGCCCGCGAGCCACGCCTCGCCCGAGGCCGGGTCGAGCACGAGGTCGCCCGCGGTGACCATGGCCGGGGCGAGCCCGCGTCGGCGGAAGAGCACGCGCAGCGTCTCGACGACCTCCTCGAGGCCGAACGGCTTGGTGACGTAGTCGTCGGCGCCCGCGCCGAAGGCCGCGAGCCGGTCCTCGAGCGAGTCGCGGCCGGTGAGGAACAGCACGGGCGTGTCGACGCCGGCGCGCCGCAGCTCGCCGACCACCTCGACGCCCGAGACGTCGGGCAGCGTCATGTCCAGGAGGATCGCGTCGGGCGCGGCCTCGACGGCGGCGCCGATCGCGGCGCGGCCGGTGGCGAAGACGCGCACGTCCCAGCCCTCCATCCGCAGCGCGAGCGACAGCAGCTGCGTGATGGGCGCCTCCTCGTCGACCACGAAGACACGGAGCACGCGGGGCGCGTCGCCCGGCACCGCCTGCTCGTCGTCGCGTGCGGCGGAGCTCAGGGTGCTGCCCATGCGGATCCTCTTCTCGACGTGCGTGCCGCCGCCGACCCGGGGGGACGGGCCGGCGGCGGATGCTCCTCGCGGAGCGCGCGGCCGGGGGTGGGCCGCGCATCCATCCTCGCGACGGGCGGGCCAGGGGTCGTCATCCCCGGGGACCGTCACGGGTAGTCCCTACGGTGCGCACGGGCGCAGCAGGGGAGACCGCGAGGAGGCGCACGGCGCGTCCGCAGGTGGCGGCGACGCGCCGCCGCGCGGCCGGGGGATCCGCGTGCGGGACGAGCGGATCAGAGGGACTCGAGCACGTCGACCGCCCGCTGCACCCCGCGCTCCTCCCGCATGATCCGGCCGACCTCCGCCGCGCGCTCGCCCCGGGAGATGGCGTCGCCCATCGCGCGCACGAGGGCGTCGACCGACAGGCGGCGCAGCGGGATCGGGGCGGCGGCGACCCCCTGTCGGTGCAGCCGGGCGGCCCAGAACGGCTGGTCCGCGGTGACCGGCACGACGACGGCGGGAACGCCGGCCCGGGCGACGGCGTGCGAGGTGCCGGCCCCGCCGTGGTGCACGGCGAGCGCCGCGCCCAGCAGCACCCGGTCGAACGGCGCCGATCGCACGGCCAGCACATCGGGGCCGCGGCACTCCTGCGGCAGCGCGAGCCCGCCCCATCCGGTGACGAGCAGCACCCGCAGGCCGTGGGCGCGGGCGGCCGTGACGATCGCGCGCCCCCGGGCGGACGGATCCCCTGTCGCCATGGAGCCGAACGAGGCGACGAGGTAGGGCCCGGCGCCGAGGAAGCCGCCGACGACCGGGTCGGGCGATTCCGCGGACGGCTCCCCGTACCAGGCACCCGTCTGGTGGATCCGCTCGGGCCAGTCGTCGGGGCGCGGCAGCAGCTGCGGGCTCACGGCCATGAGCGTCGCGCGCGACGGCGACCGATGGGCGGGAGGACGACCGCCGGGCAGCTCGGCCGCGGCGCGCGCCACGTCCCCGGCGAAGAGGCGCGCGGCGGCGCGCGGCACGGCGTAGGTGGACCGGTTCCGCGCGCCGAGGTCGCGGGTGGCCGTGGGACCGCCCGCGGCGGGGAAGCGGTCGCTGGGGGTGGCC
>NZ_QWGT01000130.1 GCF_003576405.1 Clavibacter lycopersici | reverse complement strand
TCATCACGGGTCGCACGCAGGCCAAGGGCGGCGACCGGGGCAAGCAGGGCCGTGTCCTGTCCGTGCTGGTCGAGCGCACCCCCGACAACCCCATCAGCCTCGCCCGCATCGAGACCATCCTCGGCCGTGGCGCCGGCGCCTTCGGCCTCCTCTTCGCCCTGCAGTCGCTGCAGGTCATCAACGGCCAGCTGGACACCATGCGCCCTGCATGGAGCATCGCGTTCCTGACGATCTTCTTCGGCGGCCTCGTCTGGACCTGCGTCGCCGGCGTGATCCGCCGCGGCGTCGTCCCCGCGCACGCCACCGTCGCGATCGTCTTCGTCCTCGCGCTCGCCACGTGGCCGTTCGCCATCGTGCCGGACACGCTCACGACGGTCCCGCAGCCGTTCCTCTACCAGGAGCTCACGGTCGCGACGACGTGCGCCGCCATGGCCTTCCGGCTCTGGATCGCGGTGATCTACACGGTCGCGGTGCCGCTCGGCCTCGGCTTCCTCGAGGTGGTCGTCCGCCACGGCGTCATCACGCCGCTCGACTCGTTCCTCCAGGTCCTCTACTCGATCATCCTCGGCGGCTCCGTCCTCATGATCGTCACGGTGCTCCGCCAGGCGGCCCTCGGCGTCGACTGGGCGCAGGGCACGGCGCTCACGCGCTACTCGCACGCGGTGCGGCAGCACGCGACCGAGGTGGAGCGGGTGCAGGTCGACGCGATCGTGCACGACAGCGTCCTCACCACGCTGCTCTCAGCGGCCCGCACGGCCGATCCGGCCGCGCGCGAGCTCGCCGCCACCATGGCCGCCAACGCCATGGGACACCTGGCCGCCGCGGAGCAGGGAACGGACGACGACGCCTCGGTGCCCCTGCGCGCGGTCGCGAAGCGCATCGTCGACGCGGCGTCCGCGCTGTCCGCGCCGTTCGTGCTCGAGACGCGCGACCTCGGCACCCGCATGGTCCCGGTGGCCACCGCCGAGGCCATCTACTCCGCGGCGGTGCAGGCGATGATGAACAGCCTGCAGCACGCCGGCACCTCGGCCGAGACCATCACCCGCATGCTCGTCATCTCGGGCCACGGCGACGAGGGCGTGGCCATCGACGTCGTCGACGACGGCGCGGGCTTCGACCAGCGCCGCATCCCCACCGAGCGCCTCGGGCTCCGCGTCTCCATCAAGGAGCGCGTGGCGCAGGCCGGCGGGCTCGTCACCATCGAGTCGGCGCCGGGGGAGGGCACGGCCGTGCGGATCCGGTGGCCCGCCCCCGCGGACGCCTCCTCGGGCGGCATCCCGCCCCACCCCGCGGACGTCGACGCGGTGCCGGCCGAGCGGCCGGACCGCGGCGAGGGAGGCGACCGGTGATCGTCGTCCCCCGCTCCATCGTCCTCGGCCTCGCCGCCCTCTTCTCGGCGTACCACGTGGTGCTCGCGATCGTCGCGATCGGGGCCCCCGCGGATCCGGCCGTCACGCTCGTCGCGGTCGGCCTGTACCTCGTCGCCACGCTCATGAGCCTGTGGCCGACCAGTCCCACCGTCATGCCGGTCTGGCTCGCGGCGTTCAACCTCGCCGTGGCGACCGTGGTCCCTGTCCTGGTGACCAGCCAGCTCACGCCCGGATCCGTCGCGCCGTTCAGCACGTGGCACGTCGCCGCGGTCGGCACCCTGATGACCATCACGTCCGCCCGGCGCAGGCAGGGCTTCGCGTGGGCCGGCATCGTGATCCTCGCGGTCCAGACCGTGCTCTGGGGCGGGCCGGGCGCGCTCGTCGAGTACGGCGTCACCGGGAGCGCGCTGTGGGTCGCCGTCTCGCACGTCCTCGCGCACGCGCTCGCCAAGGCCGCGCGCGACGCCCGCCAGTTCCACCGCGCCGAGCGCGAGGCGGCGGACTGGCAGGCCGCGCAGGAGGCGCACCTCTACGAGCGCCAGTTCCGGCTCCGGCAGACCAGCCGGATGGCCGTGCCGATGCTGCGCCGCATCGTCGAGACGGGCGGCGACCTGTCCCCGGAGGAGCGCCAGGAGTGCCTCTACCTCGAGGGGGCCATCCGCGACGAGATCCGCGGGCGCACGCTCCTCAACGACGCCGTCCGCGAGCAGGTCATGCTCGCGCGCCGGCGTGGAACGGTCGTCACGCTCCTCGACGAGGGCGGCATCGACGACCTCGACGACGCGACGCGCGACGTCGTGCTCGACCGGCTGGCCGAGGCCGTGCGGGACACGCGCGCGGACAAGATCATCGCGCGCACGGTGCCCGAGGGATCCGACACGGCGATCACGGTCGTCGGCCTCAGCGTCGCGGGAGACGGCAGCGCGAGCCTCCTGGGCAGCGACGACCTGGACGACGAGGTCGACCTGTGGCTCGAGATCCCGCGGCCGCGGAGCTGAGCGGCGCGACGCGGGCGGGGATGCTGAGAGGCGCGGGGGCCGGTGCCTGCACCGTCCGCCCCCGCGCCTCTCCGGTCATCCCGATGACCCGAGCATCGGGATGATCCGCCCCCTGGCGTCGTCTGCTCACCACAGATGGACGACGCCGTGTTGAACGACCCGCGATGCGGGTCTCCCAGCACCACGAGTCTCACGGAGCGGGAGGGGCGGGCCAAGTCGTCATTTGGGAGGACACAGCCTGTGGCGAACCCGGTGCCGGGAGGCCGGATCCGCTCAGCCGGAGAAGCCGCGCCAGCGGCCGGGTCCCGGCACCAGGGTGCCGCGGACGCCGCGCTGCGAGCGCTGCCAGGCGTCCGGCGCGCGCCGCACGGGCTGCTCGACGGCGGGCTGCGCCGCGATCGCCGCGATGACCGCCGTGGCCGCCGCGAGCTCCTCCTCGGTGGGGGAGCCGCCGAGCACGCGGAAGCCGCCGAGCGCGGCGTCCGCCGATCCGTGCGCGTCGCTCACAGCGGGATGTTCCCGTGCTTCTTGGGCGGCAGGCTCGCGCGCTTGGTGCGCAGCGCCCGGAGGGCCTTGACGACCGACGCGCGCGTGGCGGCCGGCTGAATCACGTTGTCGAGCTCGCCTCGCTCCGCCGCGAGGAAGGGGCTCGCCACGTTGTACGTGTACTCGTTGGCGAGCCGCGTGCGGACCGCCGCGACGTCCTCGCCCGCCTGCTCCGCGCCCTTGATCTCGCCGCGGTAGAGGATGTTGACGGCGCCCTGGCCGCCCATCACCGCGATCTCGGCCGTGGGCCAGGCGAGGTTGATGTCGGCGCCCAGCTGCTTGGATCCCATGACGATGTACGCGCCGCCGTACGCCTTCCGCGTGATGACCGTGACGAGCGGCACGGTCGCCTCGGCGTACGCGTACAGCAGCTTGGCGCCACGGCGGATGACGCCCGTCCACTCCTGCTCGGTGCCGGGCAGGTACCCGGGCACGTCGACGAGCGTGAGGATCGGGATGGAGAACGCGTCGCAGAACCGCACGAAGCGGCTGGCCTTCTCGCCCGCCTCGATGTTCAGCGTGCCCGCCATCGCGTTCGGCTGGTTGGCGACGATGCCGACCGAGCGGCCCTCCACGCGCGCGAACCCGACGATGATGTTGGGCGCGAACAGGGGCTGCGTCTCGAGGAACTCGCCGTCGTCGACGATGAGCTCGATGATCGTCCTCATGTCGTACGGCTGGTTCGGGCTGTCCGGGATGATCGTGTCGAGCTCGCGGTCGCGCGCCGTCATCTCGAGGTCCACCGTCCGCGGGAACTCCGGCAGCTCGGCGAGGTTGTTGTCCGGCAGGAAGCCGAGGAGCGTGCGCGCGTAGTCGAGCGCGTCGTCCTCGTCGCTCGCGAGGTAGTGCGCGACGCCCGAGACCTTGTTGTGGGTGAGCGCGCCGCCGAGCTCCTCGAAGCCGACCTCCTCGCCCGTGACGGTCTTGATGACGTCCGGTCCGGTGACGAACATGTGGCTGGTCTTGTCGACCATGATCACGAAGTCGGTGAGCGCGGGGGAGTAGACGGCACCGCCCGCCGCCGGGCCCATGATGAGCGAGATCTGCGGGATGACGCCCGACGCGCGCGTGTTGAGGCGGAAGATCTCGCCGTACTTGCCGAGCGCGACCACGCCCTCCTGGATGCGCGCGCCGCCCGAGTCGAGGATGCCGATGATGGGCACGCCCGTCTTGATGGCGAGCTCCATGACCTTGATGATCTTCTCGCCCGCGACCTCGCCGAGGGATCCGCCGAAGATCGTGAAGTCCTGCGAGTAGACGGCCACCTGGCGGCCGTTGATGGTGCCGGTGCCCGTGACGACCGAGTCGCCGTAGGGGCGCTTGGCGTCCATGCCGAACGCGTGGGTGCGGTGGCGGACGAACTCGTCGAGCTCGACGAACGAGCCGTGGTCGAGCAGCTGGTCGATGCGCTCGCGGGCGGTCATCTTGCCGCGCGCGTGCTGCTTCTCGATGGCGGCCTCGCCGCTCGCGGTGACGGCCTCGTGGTAGCGCCTCTTCAGATCGGCGAGCTTGCCTGCGGTCGTGTACATGTCCGGGGCGCCGGCGTCCTCGTCTGGCTCGTGTGCAGTCACCCGCCTCACTGTACCGGCGGCCATGGGCCCCGCCCTTGTGGACCACGCACAGAAGACCGCGCCTCCCGGGTGCGGAGTCCTCCTGATCCGCTCGCTACGGTGGCGGCATGGACCTCCCGCTCAGCCGCCTCGCCGCCCCGCGCCTGCTCGCCCTCGACACGGCGGGGTCGACGAACGACGAGCTGTCCCGGCGGGCGGCCGCGGATCCCGTCGGGTGGCCGGACGGGTCCGTCGTGCTCACCCTCGACCAGACGGCGGGCCGGGGCCGGCGCGGACGCGTGTGGACGGCGCCGCCCGGGCGGACCCTCGCCGTCAGCGTCCTCTGCGTCCCCGGGCGGGTGGACCTCGATCCCGGCTGGCTGCCGCTCGTCGCGGGCCTCGCCCTCGTCGCGACCCTGCGCGACGTCGTGCCCGCGCCCGCCGAGGTGACGCTCAAGTGGCCGAACGACGTCCACGTGGACGGGCGGAAGGTGTCCGGGATCCTCGGCGAGCTGGTCGCGCCCGGCCGCATGCTGGTCGGGACGGGCCTCAACCTCACGCTCCAGGAGGCGGAGCTGCCCACGCCCACCTCCACGTCGCTGCGGCTCGCGGGCGTCCCGGATCCGGACGTCGACGCGATCCTGGCCGCCTACCTCCGGGCGTTCCGCGCGCGGTACCTGGCCTGGGTGGACGCCGGCGGGGACGCGCGCGCGGCCGGGCTCGTCGACGAGCTGGCCCGCACCTGCGACACCATCGGCCGCGACGTGCGCGTCGAGCTGCCGGGCGGCGGCGAGCTCCTCGGGCGCGCGACCGGGGTCGACGACGACGGGCGGCTCACCGTGGAGTCCGCCGGGGATCCGGCCGTCACGTCTGTCGCCGCGGGCGACGTGACGCATCTGCGGTATCAATGGAGGCATGGCGCACACGGGTGACACGCAGCGGTACGCACCCGGAGAGGGCGGACGGGCGCTCCCCGTCCGCGGCGGCCGCCGGGCCAGGCGCAAGGCCGAGAAGGAGGAGCGCCGTCGCGTCGCCGAGGACGAGGCGGGCCGCCTGACGTCGTCGCACGATGTGGATCCGCGCCTCGGCCGCCCCGCCGCGCCGCCCGCCGCGCCGGCCCAGCAGGTCCAGGCCGCCGATCCCGAGCGGGTCCTCGTCCGCCTCCGCCCGCACGGCCGCGCCCTCACCCTCCCCGTGCTGCTGCTCCTCGCGATCTGCCTCGCGGGCGGGTACTTCGGCGGCTGGTTCCCGGAGCCGTGGGAGAACGCGCTGCTGCTCGTGGCGCTCGCGGGCGTCGCGGTCTTCGTGACGCTGCTGCCCGTGCTCGTGTGGCTGAACCGGCGGTACACGGTCACGACCCGGCGCCTCATCGTCTCGCACGGGTTCTTCGTGCGCACCCGGCAGGAGCTGCTCCACTCGCGCGGCTATGACGTGACCCTCCGCCGGGGTCCGCTGCAGCACCTGCACCGCAGCGGCCACGTCACCATCAACGCGGGCCTCGAGTCGCCCGTCGTGCTCCGGGACGTGCCGTCCGCGGTGCTCGTCGTGCAGGCGCTGCAGGACCTCATGGAGGAGAACGCCAACATGGTGGCCGAGCGCCGCCGGCAGGAGGAGTCGCGCCGGGGTCGGCCCGGGGATCCGGCCTGGCGGCAGCAGGACGAGGCCCGCGCTGTGTGGCCCGACGACACGCAGCCCTGGCAGCGCGGCTGACCGGGCTGGCGGCGGCGGCGGACGACTAGCGGACGGCGACCCGGTCGGCGTCCTCGGTGCGTCCCGTGGTCGCCGCCGTCGGCTGCGGCGCCGCGTGGCGCCGGGCCGGGGAGTAGACCCACTGGCGGTAGAGGACGAAGCGCACCGCGGATCCGAGCCCCAGGCCGATGACGTTGGCGGAGATGTTGTCGGCCAGCGGCGACGTGTATCCCAGCACGTAGTGCGAGACGTAGAGGCACGCGAGCCCGATGACCATCCCGAGGAGGCTGACCGCCAGGAACTCGAGCGCCTCGCGACCGCGGCGCGTGGTGCGCTGCCCGCCGAACGTCCAGTAGCGGTTGCCCACCCAGTTGACCGCGATGGCGACGACGGTCGAGCAGACCTTGGCGAGGAGAGGCCCCGCCTCGACGGCGTCGGGGTGCAGGACGGTGGCGCGCAGCAGGTTGAAGACCGCGAGGTCCACCAGGAAGCCCAGGCCGCCGACGAGGCCGAACTGGACGAGCTGGACGCCGAGCGACGCGAGGGAGCGGCGGGGGGACATGGGCGGGGTCCGTCCTGGATGGGGGAGGATGGCGGGTGGCGTGACGGACGATGATACCGGCTGGTCCCGGCGACCGACCGTCCCGACGCCGCCCGCAGGCTGCTGCGGGCCCACGCACCTGCCCAGAGGAGGAGACACCATGACGCCCACCGTCGGAGTCGTCGGAGGCGGCCAGCTCGCCCGGATGATGATCGCCCCCGCCGTGGAGCTCGGCATCGGGATCCGCGTGCTCGCCGAGGCCGACGGCATGTCCGCGGGCCTCGCCGCGACGGCGGTCGGGGACTACCGCGACCTCGACGCCGTCCGCGCCTTCGCGCGCGACGTCGACGTGATCACGTTCGACCACGAGCACGTCCCGCAGCACGTCCTCCGCGCGCTCGTCGCCGAGGGCGTCGCCGTGCACCCGGGGCCGGACGCGCTGCTCGTCGCCCAGGACAAGCTCCTCATGCGCGAGCGGCTCGAGCAGCTGGGCGTGCCGGTGCCCGTGTGGGCGCGCGTGCCCGACCGCGCCGCGCTCGCCGCGTTCCTCGCGGACAACGGCGGCGTCGCGGTCGTGAAGACGCCGCGCGGCGGCTACGACGGCAAGGGCGTGCGCGTGGTGCGATCCGCCGACGAGGCCGGCGACTGGTTCGACGCGCTCGGCCCGGGCGACGCGCTGCTGGCCGAGGAGCTCGTGGACTACGCGCGCGAGCTCGCGCAGTCGGTCGCCCGGCGTCCGTCGGGCGACATCGCCGCCTGGCCGGTCGTCGAGTCGATCCAGCGCGACGGCGTCTGCGCCGAGGTCATCGCCCCCGCGCACGGCGCGAGCGCCCGGCTCCGCGCGGCGGCCGAGGAGATGGCCCGCGGGATCGCGGAGGGGCTCGGCGTCACCGGCGTCCTCGCGGTCGAGCTGTTCGAGACCGTCGACGGGCGCCTGCTCGTCAACGAGCTCGCGATGCGCCCGCACAACACGGGCCACTGGTCCATGGACGGCGCGGTCACGGGCCAGTTCGAGCAGCACCTGCGCGCGGTCCTCGACCTGCCGCTCGGGTCCACGCGGCCGCTCGCGCCGTGGTCGGTCATGATCAACGTGCTCGGCGGCCCGGAGTCCGGCACCGTCGCCGACCGCTACCCGCAGGCGCTCGCCGACCAGCCCGAGGCGCGCTTCCACTTCTACGGCAAGGACCCGCGGCCCGGCCGCAAGGTCGGCCACGTGACGGTGGTCGGCGACGACCTCGACGAGACCGCGTACCGCGCGCGGGCGGCCGCGGCGTTCTTCCGGGGCTGACCGCCGATCCGGCGCGCGCGTCCGCGGGG